>NZ_JBFBBZ010000017.1:122426-193066 GCF_040682935.1 Amycolatopsis sp. NPDC051061 | reverse complement strand
GCGTCTGACGCACCGAAGGGCCCCTTGGGTGCGTCAGACGCACCGAAGGCCACATTGGGGCGCTGGGGTCAGGCCTGCAACGCGACCCACAGCTCCGCGCGGACCCCGGGTGAGTCGAGGTCCCGGCCCAGCAACTCCTCCACTTTGCGAATCCGGTTCCGCAGCGTGTGCCGGTGCACTCCCAGCCTCGCCGCGGCAACGTCCCAATGGCCGTGGTGTTCCAGCCAGCAGCGCAGCGACGTCTCCAGGTCGCCCCGGCCCGTCGTATCGTGCTCGCGCAACGGCGTGAGCAACCCGCGCGCAAACGCTTGCGCCACCGTCGGTTCAATCAACGACAACAGCCCTCGCCCCGCGTGTTCCGCCGCCGACACCAGGGCCTTGTCCTCCGCCAATGCCGCTTGAGCGGCCAGCTCCGCCTGCTCCAGCCCCGCCGCGAAGTCCGTGGTGGACACCGGGCCCGCCAGTCCGCCGTGCAGGCCGCCGATCCGCGCCGCTGCCTCCGCCGCGACGTCGGCCGGGCCGATCGCGACCACCGACGAGCCGCGCCGTGCGGCGAACACCGGCTCGTTCTCCAGCGCCCCGAGCAGCTTGCGCCGCGCGGCGGGCGCACCGGCGAACACCAGCACCGACCACGGCGACTCCGGCGGCTCACCGCCGGTGGTCGCCAGCACCCGCAGCGCCAGCTCGGCCTGGCCACCCACCAGCAGCTCCAGCAACCCGGACCGCAGCGCCTGCCGCGCCGCGGCCTGCGCGCGATCCTGTTCCAGCGCCAGGGAAAGGACCGACACGGCGGTGTTGACGATGTGGCGCCCCGCCGTGTCGAGCGAGGCCCCGACCGCGAGCACCCGGCGCACGCTGGTGTCGAGGGTCTGCAGCACGACTTCCTGCCCGTCCAGCGCCACCACCCGCGTACCGGCGCGAAGGCGCTCCAGCTCTTCGCGCAGCGAAGGCCCGTACGCGCGTGCGCTCGCCGGAGCCGCTTCGGTGACGGTGGTGCGGTCGAAGAGCAGCACCCAGCCGTCGACGAGCTTCGCCAGCTTCCGCAGCACCCCCGCCGGACCGCCCTTGCCGACCGCCGTGCGGGTCAGCTCCTGCTGGGCGCGGCCGATCCGGACCGTCGTCGCGTACTCGTCCGCCGCGACCGCCCGCGAGACCGCGCGGGTGATCGCGATGAACGGCGTCTCGCGCGGCACCTCCAGCACCGGAAGCCCGACCGAGGCAGCCGTCGAGACCAGCGAGCGCGGGACGAAGTCGTGGCTCAGCCCGACGCCGAACCCGAGCCCCGCGACCCCGGCGCCGACCAGCCGGCGGACGTAGGCCGGCGACGTCCCTTCGTCCAGGGCCAGGCCGGTGGTGAGCAGCAGCTCGCCGCCTTCGAGGAACGCCTGCGGGTCGGTCAGCTCCGTCGGGTGGACCCAGCCGATCGGGCGATCCAGGAGAGCGTCGCCGGTCAGCACCCGCAGCCCGAGCGGGCGGTCGGCGGCCAGTCCGGCCAGCGTGAGTGCCATAACGGCACATTCTACGCCCGGATTTATACACAACGGCCAGCTGACTACGACCGGCACGCGACTCATCCTGAGGACGTCCACCCGTCCCGCGTCCGCAGGAGCACGCCGTGACCGCCAGCACCACCGCCGAGCCGCAGGCCCCGGCACCCCGGCAGCGCAGGCTGCGCACCGAAATCCCCGGCCCCGCCTCGCGCGAGCTGCAGGAGCGCCGCGCGAACGCCGTCGCCGCCGGGGTCAGCTCGGTGCTGCCCGTCTACGTCACCTCCGCGAGCGGCGGCCTGCTCACCGACGCCGACGGCAACGTCCTGATCGACTTCGGCTCCGGCATCGCGGTGACCAACGTCGGGCACTCCGCGCCCGCGGTCGTCGACCGCGTCCGCAAGCAGGCGTGCTGGTTCACCCACACCTGTTTCATGGTCACGCCGTACGAGGGGTACGTCGAGGTCTGCGAGGCGCTGGCCGAGCTGACGCCGGGCGACCACGCGAAGAAGTCGGTGCTGTTCAACTCCGGCGCCGAAGCCGTCGAGAACGCCGTGAAGATCGCCCGCACGGCGACCGGGCGCCAGGCCGTCGTCGTGTTCGACCACGCCTACCACGGCCGCACCAACCTCACCATGGGCATGACCGCGAAGTCGGTGCCCTACAAGCACGGCTTCGGCCCGTTCGCGCCCGAGGTCTACCGCGTGCCGGGCTCGTACCCGTACCGCGATGGCCTGTCAGGGCCGGAGGCGGCCGCGCTGGCCATCGACCGGATCGAGAAGCAGATCGGCGGCGACCAAGTGGCCGCGGTCGTTTTGGAGCCGATCCAGGGCGAGGGCGGGTTCATCGAGCCCGCGCGCGGCTTCCTGCCCGCGATTTCGGCGTGGTGCCGCGAAAACGGCGTCGTGTTCGTCGCCGACGAAGTCCAGACGGGCTTCTGCCGCACCGGTTCCTGGTTCGCGTCCACCGACGAGGACGTCGTCCCGGACCTGATCGCGACGGCCAAGGGCATCGCGGGCGGCCTGCCGCTCTCGGCGGTCACCGGCCGCGCTTCCCTGCTCGACGCCGTCGGCCCGGGCGGGCTGGGCGGCACGTACGGCGGCAACCCGATCGCCTGCGCCGCCGCGCTCGGCTCGATCGAAACGATGAAGACCGAGGACCTCGCGGCGTCGGCGAAGCGGGTCGAAGGTGTTGTCCTGCCGCGTTTGCGGGCGCTGGCTTCGGAAACCGGCGTGATCGGCGACGTCCGCGGGCGCGGCGCGATGCTGGCCGCGGAGTTCGTGAAGCCCGGGACAACCGAGCCCGACGCCGATCTGACCAAGCGCGTCGCGGCGGCCTGCCACCGGGCCGGCGTCATCGTGCTGACCTGCGGCACCTACGGCAACGTCGTCCGGCTGCTGCCGCCCCTGTCCCTGTCCAACGACCTGCTCGACGAGGGCCTCTCGGTCCTCGAGCACGCTGTCCGCACGGAGGCTCGCGCATGACTTTCCCCTTCTGGGTCGCCGGAAAGCCGGTGACCGGCGGCTCGACGGCCGTCGTCCGCCACTCCTACGACGGCTCTTCCGCCGGCTCGCACTTCGTGCCTTCGGCCGAGGACGTCGAAGCGGCGATGCAGGCCGCGCACGACGTCGCCGAGGAGTTCGCGACGCTGCCCGCCCACGTCCGCGCCGGAGCGTTGGACCATGTGTCCCGAGCCTTGGGTGAGCGGTCCGAAGAGATCGCCCAGCTGATCACGGCCGAGTCCGGCAAGCCGCTGAAGTGGGCGCGCGGCGAGGTCGGGCGCGCGGTCTCGACGTTCCGATGGGCCGCCGAAGAGGCCCGGCGGTTCTCGGGTGAGCTGCAGCGGCTCGACACCGACCCGGGCGGCACCGGCCGGCTGGCCCTGGTCCGGCGGGTCCCGCGTGGTCCGGTGCTGGGCATCACGCCGTTCAACTTCCCGCTGAACCTGGTGGCGCACAAGGTGGCCCCGGCGATCGCGGTCGGCGCGCCGATCGTGCTGAAGCCCGCGCCGGCGACGCCGCTGACGGCGTTGCTGCTCGGCGAGATCCTGGCTTCCACCGATCTTCCGGCGGGCTCATGGTCCATCTTGCCGGTGGACAACGAGACGTCGTCTCGCCTCGTCGAAGACCCCAGGCTGCCGGTGGTGTCGTTCACCGGCTCGGTCCCGGTCGGCTGGGCCATCCGCGACCGCGTGCCGCGCAAGCACGTGGCCCTGGAACTGGGCGGCAACGGCGCGGTGCTCGTCTGTCCGGATTGGACGGACCTGGACTTCGCGGCGCAGCGGATCGCGACGTTCGCGATGTACCAGGCGGGGCAGTCGTGCATTTCGGTCCAGCGGGTCTACGTTCACTCGGACGTCTACGACGCTTTGGTCGAAAAGGTCCTCGCGCAGGTCCAGGCGCTGCGCACGGGCGACCCGCGCGCAGACGGCGTGGACGTCGGGCCGCTGATCAACGAGGACGCGGCGGCCCGGGTCGAGTCGTGGGTTTCCGACGCGGTTTCGGCCGGCGCGCGGTTGCTGACCGGCGGCTCGCGCTCGGGGGCCACGGTCGAGCCGACGGTGCTGGCGGACGTTCCCGAGGACGCGTCGGTGATGGCCGAGGAGGTGTTCGGACCGGTGGTTTCGCTGGTCCGGGTGGCTTCGGTGGCCGAGGGAGTCTCGCGGATCAACGCGTCGCGCTTCGGGCTGCAGGCGGGCGTGTTCACGCGCGACCTGCCGACGGCGTTCGAGGTGTCGGCGGCGCTGAAGGTGGGTGGCGTGCTGGTGGGTGACGTGCCGAGCTTCCGCGCGGACCAGATGCCTTACGGCGGCGTGAAGGACTCGGGAGTGGGCCGCGAAGGCCCGGCGTCGGCGATGGCGGACTTCACGGAGGAGCGCGTCACGGTCCTGACGGGATTGACGCTGTAAGGGCGGCGTGGGCCTCGACGAGTGACGGTCCGTACCACGTGAGGTGGCGGCCCGAGACCAGGACGTACCGCGCGTCCGGGAAGTGGTCCGGGCCGTCCGCCTCCGTGAACAGGTACGGCTCGTCCGGCAGCACCAGCAGATCCGCGTCCGCCGCGAAGTGCGCCCGCAGCTCCTCCACGTCCGGCCGCGGGTACCGCTCCTCGGACTCCGCGTAGACGTTCGCCACCCCCACCCGGCGCAGGACGTCGCCGCCGAAGGTCTCGCGGCCCAGGACGATCCACGGCTTGCGCCACACCGGGACCACCGCGTGGAACCGCACCGGCCGGGTCCCGCGCCAGACCTCCTCCGCCTCCACCAGCCATTCGGGTTCTTCCAATTCGTACGCCTGGGTCAGGATCCGCCGCAGCGATCCCAGCGCCGCCGGAACCGTGGCCGCCGCGGCCATCACCCACACCGGGATCCCGTTGGCGCGCAAGCGTTCCACGTCCTCCGGGCGGTTCTCCTCCGAGTTGGCCAGCACCAGGTCGGGCGCCAGGTCCAGCACGTCGTCGATCTTCGGGTACTTGGACCCGCCCACCCGCGGCACGTCCAAGTCAGCCGGATGCGTGCAGTAGCCGGTCGCCCCGGCGAGCCGGCCGGGCGCGCTGACCTCGACCGCTTCGGTCAACGACGGCACCAGGGAAACCACGCGGGAAGCCGGGCCGCTCAACGGCACCGGCTCCCCGAGATCGTCGACCAAAGTCATGCGCGTTCGAACGACACCTTCCGCTTCTCGACGTCGACCGCGGTCAGCCGGACGCCGATCCGCTCCCCCGCGGTCAGCTTCTCCCCCGCGCACTTCGCCATCACCGTCGGGTCCTCGACCAGGATCTCCGCCTTGTTCTCGTCCGCGCGCAGCACCACCGCGCTGAACTCGCCGCCGATGTGCTCGGCCAGCACCCACGCTTCGACCTGGTCGATGCACGCCCGTTCGACCTTCGCGGCGAGCGTGTCCGACGCTGTCATCCGGTCCGGGACGTCCGCGAGCGCCGCCCGCACCCACTCCGGCACTTCGCGCCCGGCCGAGACGGCTAGGCAGATCTCCGTGGCGAACCGGTCGACCAGCCGCCGGATCGGTGCCGTGACGTGCGCGTACGCGCCGCCGATGCCCGCGTGCGTCGTCAACGCGGGCAGCTCGCCGTCGAACGCCGTGTAGCCCGCCCCGCGCAGCAGCCGCGTCGTGTCGGCGTAGAGCGCCATCGACGCCGGCTGCCCGGGGTCCAGCCGGGACAGGAACTCCGAAACGGTCGCGCCCGGCGTCCAGGTGATGCCCAGCGCTTCGGCCGAGCGACGCAGCCAGTCGACGGCTTCGGGTTCCGGGTCGGGCAGCGTGCGCAGGACGCCGACCCGCGCGTCGATCATGATCCGCGCCGCGGCCATCCCGGTGAGCAGCGAAATCTCGGCGTTCCAGGCGTCGACGGCGGTGCGCGGCCGGCGGGCCAGCACCCAGCCGCCGTCCGGGTCGCCGCTGATCTCCTGCTCCGGCAGCTGCAGCTCGACGGCGCCGCGCCGGACGGCCAGCTCGCGCCGTCGCCGTCCGAGTTCCGGCAGGGCGGCCACCGACGGGTGCGGGTTCCCGGCTTCGAGGGCGGCCTGCACCGTCTCGTAGTCGAACTGCTCGGTGGACCGGACCAGTGCGCGCCGGACGCGGGTCGCCGTCGGTTCGCCCGCTTCGTCGGTCTCGATGGTCCAGAGCACCGCGGGCCGGATCTCGCCGGGCAGCAGGCTCGCCGCGCCTTCGGACAGCACCGGCGGGTGCAGCGGGACGTTCCCGTCGGGCAGGTAGAGCGTCTGCCCGCGCGAGCGCGACTCGCGATCGAGCGGGCCGCCGGGCGGGACGAACGCGGCCAGGTCGGCGATCGCGTAGTGCACGCGGAAGCCGTGCGCGGTCCGCTCGACGACCATCGCCTGGTCGAGGTCCTTGGAGCCGGGCGGGTCGATGGTGACGAAGGGCAGGTCCGTCGCGTCCTCGCGCGGGCCGGCGCTCGCGAGGGGGTCGAGCACCGCGGCTTCCGCTTCGGCCAGCACCTCGGGCCCGAACGACTCCGGCAGCAAAAACTCGGCACGCAGGGGGCCGAAGTCCCCGCCCGCCGAGTGTGTCCTGATCACGAGGGGAGGCACCCCCCAACCCTAACCCTCGAAGGGCGTTGTGATCGCCCGATCGGGCATGGGCCGGTCGGGTGTACGTTGACCTTCACAATAATGAAAACCGTCTTCATTTCCAGAAGGGGTTCCGACCGTGAAGATCGCGTTCGTCGGCAAGGGTGGCAGCGGCAAGACCACGTTGTCGTCGCTGTTCGTCGCGTACCTCGCCGACGCCGGCCTGCCGGTGCTGGCCATCGACGCCGACATCAACCAGCACCTCGCGGTGGCGCTCGGCGCACCCGAGGAGGAAGCGCTCGCCTGGCCGACGCTCGGCGACAACATGGCCCTGATCAAGGACTACCTGCGCGGCGAGAACCCGCGGATCGCGGACGCCGCGTCGATGATCAAGACGACACCCCCGGGACGCGGGTCGCGGCTGGTCCGGCCGTTCGAGGACAACCCGGTGTTCGACGCGTGTTTCCGGCAGCTCGGCGGGGTACGCCTCGGCGTCACCGGGCAGTTCGACGAGGACGACCTGGGCGTCAAGTGCTACCACTCGAAGGTGGGCGCCGCGGAACTGCTGCTGAACCACCTGGTCGACGTCGAGGGCGAGTACGTCGTCATGGACATGACCGCGGGGGCGGACGCGTTCGCGTCGGGGCTGTTCACGCGGTTCGACGTGACGTTCCTGGTGTGCGAGCCGACGGTGCGCAGCGTCGGCGTGTACCGGCAGTACGCGGACTACGCGCGCGACTACGGCGTGCGGCTCGTGGTGGTGGGCAACAAGGTCACCGACGCCGACGACGTCGAGTTCCTGCAGGACCAGGTCGGCGGGGCGCTGCTGGGGTGGATGTCGGCTTCGCGCCACGTACGCGCGGCGGAGCGCGGCACGGCCCGGCCGATCACCGAGCTCGAGCCGCGCAACCTCTCGACGTTGCGCTCGATGCAGGCGACGGTGGACGCGGAGCAGCGCGACTGGGCGCGCTACCAGCGTCAAGCGGTCGAGTTCCACCTGCGCAACGCGGCCGCGTGGGCGGGCGACAGCCTGGCCGCGCAGGTGGACCCGGAGTTCGTGCTGGACCCGGGGCTGTCGGTCTAGTCGTCGGCGTCCTCGGCATCGGCCCGCCGGGTCCGTTCCCGCGCGATGTCGAGGGCCCGCCGGGCGGTGGCCTCGTCGGGGTACGGGCCGAGCAGGTCGATGCCGCGGCTGCGTTCGAGGTGCTCGACCTGGTTCGTGCGGGTGTTGTAGTACCAGCCCTGGTCCGGGTTCGGATCTTTCGACATGGTCCTAGGTTCGCACCAGTGGGCCGGGTTGTCAGCGCTTGTACCGATAGGGAATCTCGGTCGGCGTACCGGTGGGGCCGAAGTCCTGGTTTTCTTCGGGTTCGGCGGGCTGGTCGGTGAACTCGTCGAACCAGCCGCGCGGAGTGCCGCGGGGCGGGGTCGGCGGCTCTTGGCGCGAGGGTTGCGGCAGGGCGGGTTCCTTACCGGGGAAGACGGGGTTCGCCGAGGCCGGCGGGACGGGGGGCATCGTCCCGGGGCCGGGGAAGACCGGACGGGCGGGAGCCGCGTGGCGGGCCGGGAAGGGCTGGGGGGTCGACTCCGGGCCGGGGAAGACCGGCTTGGAGCGTGCCGGCGGGGTGGGGTTGGGGAGCGGGCCCCAGGGTGCGGCTGGCGGATAGTGGGGGGCGGCCGGTGGTTGCTGCTGGGTCGCGGGGGGTTGCTGCGGGGTTGGTGAGTGCGGCTGAGGCTGGTTCGTCGGCTGCGGCCGCGGACCGGCCGGTTGCTGCGCGGCGGGCGGTTGCTGCTGGGTCTGCGCCGGCTGGTTGGCCGGTTGTTGCTGGACCGGTGGCTGCTGCGCAGCGGCAGGCCGCTGTGCGGTCGACGGCTGCTGCGGGGTCGGCGCTGACTGGTTGGCAGGTTGCTGAGCTGCGGCCGACTGCTGCGGAGCCGGTGGCTGCTGGGTCGGCGCCGGCTGGCTGGCAGGTTGCTGCTGGACCGGTGGCTGGGGCTGCGCTTGCTGACCGGCGGGTTGGTGGGCCAGCGGTTGCGGACCGGAAGACGGTAGCGGTTGCCCAGGTGACTGCGGCTGCATGGCAGGCGCCTGCTCCTGGCCCGGCGCACCGGCAGGCGAGTACTGCTGAGCTGCGGCCGGCAGCTGCGGAGCCGGCGACGGCGATTCGGCAGGCGACCGCCGCTCGGCAGCGGCCCACGGTTGCGCCACGGCAGGCGACTGCTGCGCGGCGGCAGGCGACTGCGGCATGGCAGTCGGCGGTGGCTGCGCCGCCGACGGCGGCTCGACAGGCTCTTCCTCGGCCGCGGTCGAGGATTGCGGCTGCGGCACGGCGGGCTGCTGCTGCCCGGCGGTAGGCGGTTGCGCAGTGGGGTCTTGCTGGGTCGGCGGCGGCAGCTCAGCAGGCTGCTGCTGCACATCTGCCGACTGCGGTGCCTCCGGCGACTCCGCCGGCTGCTGCCCATCCGGCTGCGGCATTTGCGCACCATGAGGTTCGGAGGCACTGGCCTCCTGTCCGGCGGAAAGTTCTTCCCCGGCGGCGGGCCGCGGCGCTGGCGCCTCGACCTCATCCCCTGGCTTCGGCTCGCTCGACGCCGGCTGGGAGTCCTCAGCTCGGATCTCATCGCCGGGCGGAGCAGCCTCAGGCTCTGCGACATCCAGCGGCTCGGGCTCAGCCGGAGCAGGCTCGGGCCCAGCCAGAGCAGCCTCCGGCTCCGCGACTTCCTCCGGGTCGGGCGCCGCCGCAGCAGGCTCGGGCTCCGCGACATCGCGCGGCTCGGGCCCGGCCGGAGCAGCCTCCGGCTCCGCGACATCCCCCGGGTCGCGCCCAGCCGCAGCACTTTCCGGCTCTGCGGCATCCAACTCCACCGGCTCAGCCGGAGCAGCCTCGACATTCCCCAGCTCGGGCTCAGCCGGTGAAGGCGCGGCCTCTTCGGGCTGCCCCGCATCCCCTGGCTCGGCTTCCATCGCGGCGAGTTCGGCCGTCTCCAACCGACCCGCCTCCCACGGCTTCGGCTCGGCTGGTTCCTGCGGCGGCGCCTCCGGCTCGACCGCATTCCAAAGCTCGGCTGGTTCCTGCGGCGGCGCTTCAGGCTCCGGCTCCGGCGCGGACCCAGGCACTTGCACCTCGGCGGCCGGCTGGTGGACCGCGGGTTCCTCGGCCGCTTGCACCTCCACCGGGGCTGCAGACACACCGGGCGACGGTTCGCGGAACGTCACCTCAGCCGCAGGCGTCTCCGCAACCGGCTCGTCCGCCTGAGCCACGTCGGGCTCGGTCACTGGCCGGTTCCGGCCGGTCTCCGCCGGTTCGGCGATCGGCGGTTCCGGCCGTCCCTCCTGCGCCGGTGCCGCCGACCACGCCTCCGGCGCCGCATGCCGGGCCGCCTTCACCGGGCCCGGCAGCTCCGACTCCGCCGCCACCGACCACTCGCGATCCTCCGCCGGCGGCCGCCCCCGAGCCGGCCCCGGCTCCTGACCCCACGTCGAACCCGGACCCCACCCAGGCGGTGCCTGCTGCTCAGGCGTCCCCGGCACCGGCTGCGCCGCCGCTGGGGGTTGCGGCACCGTCCGCCACACCGGTGCCGGCCCGATGTTCATCGGCGCCGGCGCCTGGCCCGGCACCCGCGGAGCCCCCGGTGGTG
The DNA here is from genome assembly GCF_040682935.1 of Amycolatopsis sp. NPDC051061. NCBI lineage: Bacteria > Bacillati > Actinomycetota > Actinomycetes > Pseudonocardiales > Pseudonocardiaceae > Amycolatopsis > Amycolatopsis sp. NPDC051061. Next base: position 182,893 of record NZ_JBFBBZ010000017.1, on the reverse strand, counting down.
GCGGCGTGGGACGAGCCGCCGGGCGAGGGATCGGGTCCAGCGAAGACACCAGCACAGAGGTGTTCTCCGGGTCCTCGACCTTCCGGCCACTCCGCTCGCGGTAGACCATCTCGCCGTCGGCGTCCATCTCCACCAGGTAGCCCGCCTCCGCGAGCTGCTCCTCGTCGAGGTCCGCCAGCCTCTCGTACCGCGAAGGCACCACGCGATAGATCGGCCAGGCCAGCGTCGCGTGCTCGGCGTGGAACTGGGCCAGCAACGCCGCCATCTGGTGCTGCCACGGCAGCGACATCCCCTCCGCCAGCGACCGGGGCAGCACGACGTACCCCGCGTCGACGCCGGGGTAGCCCTGGCTCAGCTGGTCGGCCAACGGCGTGCTGGACGCGGGGCGCGCCGACTGCCTCGGCGGCTGTGGCGCACCGAACAGCTCCGCCGGGTCCTGACCGGCTTTGCCTCGCTTGCCGAACTTGCGTCCCACGTGCTCATCCTCTGCCAGTACGCGGCCACCTGCTCGTGGAAGCGCCGCGACGTCGGGTGAATCGGCCGATTCTGTCAAGGCCCTCGAGACCCATGCTAAACGCCGGGGCGGACCGCCTGCGGCACCACTTCGGCCTCGTCGAACGAGAACGGCCGCGTGTGCACCGGGACGCCGGTCTGCTGCGCCTCGACGACCTTGCCGTCGCCCAGGTACATCATCACGTGGTGGATCGTGTCCGGGTTCGACGGATCCGTGGCGAGGAACAGCAGGTCACCGGGCTGCGCCTCGCGCACCGGCAGCAGCGCGCCCGCGTGGTACTGGTCGCGTGAAACCCGGGGCAGGATGATCCCGGCCGACTCGTACGCGCGCAGCATCAAGCCCGAACAGTCGTACGAATTCGGGCCCGTGGCGCCCCACACATACGGCTTGCCCTGTTCGCCCAGCGCGAAGCTGATCGCCTTCCCGGCGGCCTGGCTCGGCGGCAGCAGCTGCCCGAGTCCGGTGCCGCAGGCGACGACGTCGACGACCTGGCCGACGTTCTCCACCAGCGTCGCCGCCATCGGCTCCCACTTGTGGTAGCGGTCCGGGAAGCCCGACCGCTCGACGGCCTGCGCGGCGTCGCCCGGGCGCTTGTTCTCCCAGTCCGGCACCGCCAGCAGCACGTCGTAGAACTTGTTGACCGCGTACGTCGGGTTGGTGACCTCGCCGATCGAGCCCCAGCCCATCGACGGGCGCATCTGGAAGATGCCCTGGGAGTCGCGGTCACCGTAAGTGAGGTTGTGCAGCCCGGACTCGGTCATCCCGGCCTGGATCGCGACCTGCCACGCGCGCGGCGCCAGCGATCGCTGCTTGCCGACCGTGACGATCAGCGCGACGATGCCCTTCTGCTCGTCGTCGAGCTTCGACGCGTCGACCGTGCCGCGCTCACCCTCGCCGGGCTGGGTCGGCCCGACCGAGGCGTCGCAGCTCATCAGCGACACGCCCCGGGCCTGCGCCTGCTGGTTGTCGACGACGACCTTGGCGGCGACGGCGGTGACGATGAGGGCACCGATCGCGACGAACACGATCAGCCCCAGCCACAGCCCCAGCCGCCGCACGGTCAGCTCGCCTGGTCGTAGTCGGCGACGCGCCAGCCCGCGTTGGTGTTCACGACCGTGATGGCCAGTTTCGGCCCGTCCGTCGGGATCGTCAGCTGCACCGAGCTGGTGTACGACGTCCCGACGACGGGCTCACCGGTGACCTTCGTCGCCGGGATGTTCGCCGGGTCGACCGACCCCATCACCGGCAGGTACTCCTCAGTGGTGAACGGTTTCAGCTTGGCCAGCCACTGCTCGGAGGTGATCCCGGCCGGGTGGTCGACCCAGGCCGCGGCCCATTGCTTGGCGACGCGGACGGCGTCCCCGTTCGGCGCCGCGGTCGTCGGGGTCGCCAGCGGCGCGGAGAGTCGCGTCGGCAGGTTCGACGTCGGAACGGACGCAGCGACACCCGGCGCGGTCGCCGTGACGGACGTGGTGGTCGTCCCGGTGGGGGGCGACGCCTTGGCCTGCGGCTTGCCGACCACCTTCGGCAGCACGATGCCGAGCGCGGTGACCAGGATCGCCAGGAACACCAGCGTCAACATCAGGTGGCGGGGCGAGCGCAGCGGCCAGCCCCACAGGCGGCGGTAGACCGCGGCGCGGCCGCGGTTGGTGCGGATCGGCATCGGTCACCGCCCCATGGCTTGGTCGGTGTCACGAGGTTCTTCGCGGACCTCGATGCCGCGCGACGGCCGGTACAGCACGAAAACCGGCTTGCCGGCGACGACCTCGGGGTCGACGCGGCGGGGTTGCGCCCGCACGCCCGGGGTCCGCGGCGCGTCCTGCGGGGTGTAGTCGCTGAAGCCGGACTCGGGGGCGCGCAGGTCGGACGGCACGACGACGGGCTCGGGCTCGTCGGTCCAGCGCCGGTCGGCCACCGGGGAGGTGTCGACGCGCCGGCTCTCTTCGCGCCGCAGCGTCGGACGTCCGCCGGCACCGACGACGACGTAGTCACCGGGGTCGCCGTTGGCCGGGTTGTACTGGCCGAACACCGGGGAGCCGGGACGTCCGCCCGCGGGCAGCGCGCCCGCCGGACCGCCGTTGATGGCCCCCGGCCAGGCGCCGGACCAGGCCGCGGCCGGGCGGCCCGAGCCGTTGTCGAGCCTCTGGGAGTTGGCGAAGATCGTGGCTTCCGGCCGGAACCGGCCGCCCCCGGCGGTCGCGCCGAGCGGGCCGCGCTGCTCGCCGTCGACGACGTCGTCGGTGTCGCGCACGTTCTGCCAGAACTCGTCCTGCGGCGTCGGGCCGCTGCGGTTGCGCCGGAACCGGGAGAAGATCCCGCCCCCGGGCGACGGCACGGCGGCGCCGACCATGCTGACCGACATCTCGACCATCTGCCACAGCCGCCGGACGGGCCGGCCGACCATGAACAGCAGCACGGTGATGAGCCCGGCGAGGACCATCTGCGTGAGCATGTTCAGCGAGTTGCCGGCGTCGAAGATGGCCTGCAGCAGCAGCGCGTGCACCCCGGCGAGCACCGAGAGCACGACCAGGTTGAACGCGACCCCGCCGGCGACCTTGAGCACGCGGCGCAGGATCTCCGGGTGCAGCAGGGCGACGAGCCCGATCAGCGGCGCAGTGAGCGCGAAGAGGCGGATGAGGACCTGGGCCAGGAGGACACTCGCCTTGGCCAGGAGCTGGAAGAGGGAGTAGACGAGGGCTTGGCCGAGGGAGAGGAAGCCGGCGCCCGTGCGGCCGCCGGCTTCGCCGGTGAAGTAGCCGGTGGCCGGGCCGAGCTTGGTGGAGATGTCCTTGAAGGCGTTCTTCTTGCCGTCGATGACGGACTGGTTGCCGTCGTCGCCGTTGCGCAGCTGCGCCCACGTGAACGCCTGCGCGTCCAGCAGCGGCCGGCCGAACTGCTCGGCCTGCGGTGCGGTCGGCGAGCCGAACTCCCCGCGCACCCAGTTCTTGTAGACGATCTCGTTGTGCAGGTTCGTCGGCAGCACGTGGCGGATGACGCGGTCGTCGGAGTCGTCGACGAACCCGGCTTGGATGTTCGTCGTGGTCTGGACGATCGCCTTGTCGATCGGGTCGAAGTACCGCAGCATCGCCAGCGACGACGCGGCCAGCCAGATGCCGGCCATCGCGTACAGCGCCCGTTTGCTGACCGCGGCGAGGTCGCCGCGCCAGATGTTGCGGAACATCATGATCGAGAGGATCAGCGCGACCAGCCCGAACAGCTGGGCGTAGATGTTGTTGTAGACCTTTTCCGCGCCGGACTTCACCGCGCTGTACAGCGGGTTGAGCAGCCCGCCTTCGAGCACCGTGTAGTGCAGCGAGTTCGTCGCGCCGACGATGTTCTTGCCCAGGTTGAACAGCTGGTTGCCGCCCCAGGTGTCCAAAGTGGACCCAGCCGGGGTGAGGCTCAGCGAGGAGCAGTTCGTCTCGAACGTGTTCCAGACGAACCCGGCGTAGCTGTAGTCGACGTACGCGCTGCCGGCTTCACCGTGGCCTTCGGCGGGGTCGATCGCCCCGACCATGCCCGCGCCGGGGCGTTCCGGGTTCGGCGCCTCACCACAGGCCGCCGCGCTCGCCGCCGGGGCGGTCGCGATCGCCTGCAGGCCGAGCACGAGCATGACGGCGAACATCGTCGCCTTGCGTGACGGCGTGCGCCGAGCGGATCGCGGGCCGTCCTTGATCCGCCGCTTGAGCGAGTGCCACCCGGCGGCCAACGTCAGCAGGACCGCCAGCGTCAGCACGGTGTTCATGCGGCGTCCCGGCCGGTGCCGCCCTTTCCACCCGTGCGGGCGTGCTGCTGCCCACCATCGCCGTTCGGCGAAACCCCGCCGTTCGGGGAAACCCCGCCCTCCACCTCGCCCGTCTCGGACGCCAGCGGGTCCGGGGCTCCGAGCAGGTTCTCGTCGGCCAAACCGACCTCCAGCTCAGCCGCCAGCTCGAAGTCCTGCTCCACCTCGATGTCGTCCTCGGGTGGGGACGCCACGAATGGCTTCTCCGGAGACGCGTTGGGCGGCAATGCCAGCTCGTTCCCCGGCCGCCGGGAAGGCGCCGCGTCCTTCGACCCCGGTGTCGTGTCCATGACCGCCCGCAGGTGGTCGAGGTGCGGCCCGGAGAAGTCGACGCGGATGCGCTCCACCCCGCCCGCGCCGTCGCCGAAGATGAACTGGCGGGGCTCGATGTCCCGCTCCAGGCCCCGCTGCTGCGCGCCCGGGCGGCGGCCCAGGGCCGCGACAACCTGCTCGTAACCGACCCCCACCGGGACCTTCAGCAGCCGCAACGCGTCCGCCTGGGCGTCGTCGTCGTCGAGGCGCCCGACGAACACCGAGTCCAGCAGCGTCACGAAACCCTGGATCTTCAGGAAGTCCGCCGGGATCTGGGACGACAGCAGCACGCGGACGTTCCACTTGCGCGAGTCACGCGCGAAGCGGTTCATCAGCACGCGGCCGGTCGGGACCTCGGACAGGAAGAACGCCTCGTCGATCCAGACGCCCTTGCGCATCTCCTTGGGCTTCTCGTACACCGACCGCTGGGTCAGCCACGCCGCGAGGTTCAGCATCTCGACGCCGAGGGATTCCGCGTCCGTCCAGTACTCGCGCGGGACGCCGTCCTTCGGCAGGGTCAGGCCCGCCATCGTCAAGACCGTGAGGCGGTCGTCGCGGGTCTCCGCGTACGGGTCCGCGTCCGTCTCCGGGATGAGCAGCGCCATCCGCTCGCGCATCTCGTCGAGGAAGTCCGCGACGACGCCCGCGTGCTCGTGGTGCTCGCTCGAATCCCGCCGCAGGGCATCGATTACCTGGCCGGGATCGGCGTCGAAGCGGCCGCCGACCGTGCGGACCGCGCGCAGCAGCACGATCCGGGTCTGCGCCATGCGCGAGACCTCGTACGGCAGGACACCGGTCAGGACGTCCAGCACGAGACGTCGTCGCGTCGCGCCCGCGAGGGCCTTCTCCCGGCGCCAGGAACGCTCGGGGTCGTCCTCGTCCATGAAGTGCTCGATCAGCGGCTCGGCGACCACCCGGTACGGGTTCAAGATGCCGGGCTGGGCGTTGAGGAGGTTGATCGGGCGCGCGTACGGCCGCAGCTCCGGCAGGTCGCACAGCCGCGACAGCGGGCCGGACGGGTCGAGGATCGTCCAGCTCGCCCCGGCACGCAGCGTCTTGTAGACGATGCCGCCGCCGAGGAACGACTTGCCGGCACCCAGGCCGGCGACCATCGCCGTCAGCCCCGAGCCGTCGCGGATCTCCTGGGCCATCCACGGGTCCCAGGCCACCGGGCGCCGGGTCGCCGTGCACGTCTCGCCGAGCAGGATGCCGCGGCGGTCGCCGACCTCCGCGGTCGCCGTCGGGACCGCCGAGGACGCCCAGACCACCGACCCGCGGCGCATGTACGCCGCCGAGGCCAGGGGCTCGCCCGGGATGAACTCCCGGGCCAGCGCGTACTGGGCCTCGGGGTGCTCGATGGCGATCTTCGGCTTGTAGAGGTCCAGCAGCTGCTGGGCCAGGCGCAGCGCGTCGCGCTCGGTCGGGCCGGACACCGCCAGCCGCCACCACGAGCGCACGCGGGTGGCGAGCGCGGTGAAGCCCGACGTCATCTCGTCGTCGATCTCCAGCACGCGCCCGGCCTGGCGCGACAGCGACTGCGGCGGCTCCAGCTCGTGTTCGTCGGTGTAGTGCTTGACCTGGGAGCGCACCTTGTTCATCTGGCGCTGCAGCTCGCTGGCGACCTCCTCGGGCCGCCGCACGTAGATCCGCGCGGACACCTCGACCGCCGCCGGCAGCCGGTCGGCGTGCTGGATCCACGGGTCGTCGACCTCGGGGATCTGCAGGCCGTGCATCTGCCCGACGGTGAGCACGGCCAGGTGGCGTGACACCCCGGCGTTGGAGCCGGTGCGGCCGCGGACGGTCACCGTCGGCGCGTACGGGTCGGCGTAGTAGTCGGCCGCGTCGGTGAAGCTGGCCAGGTCTTCGGGCTCCCAGGCCGCGCCGGGCACCGCGGGCATGTTCCGCGGCGCGGGCAGGCCCAGCGAGCACGAGCGGTGCATCAGCCAGGACATCTCCTCGGCGTGCACCGGACGGCCTTCCAGCCCGGCGCTGCCGATGACCTGGTCGAGGTGCTCGACCTCGGAGTCGAGCGCGCTCAGCTCGGCGTCGACGGCCTCGGGCAGGATCTTGCGCAGCACCGGCGCGGCCCGCTCGACCGCGCGGTCGACCATCCGCCGGGTCTGCACCTGGACGCCCAGGTAGACCTCTTTTTCGGCCATCGAGCGGCCCATGAGCTGCTGCTGCTCGCCGATCAGGTAGTCGTCGAAGGACAGGGCGCCCGGGACGTCGCCGGGGCGGCCGTGGGCGTTGTAGACGTGCGCCTCGGCCCACATCCGGATCGGGTACGGCCGGTTCGTCACGCGCAGGTGCAGCCAGCGGCCCTGCAGCTCGGCGTACTGGCCGGCGATGGCGGCGACAAGGTCGCGCCGCTGCGAGTCCGAGCGGAACGACCACCGCTGCGGCGCCAGCCGGTACCAGGCGTAGACCTCGACGCCGGTGCGCACCAGGTGCCCGTCGATGCTGCGCACCGCGATCGACGGGGTGTACGCGGGGATCGCCTGCTCGCCGGTCAGCCGACGGCCGTTGCCGCCGCCCGAGCCGTTCCGCGCCGCGCGGACCTGCTCGGGCGGCTGCCACGCGCCCGAGTGTGCGTCCCGACCCCGTTTTCCTCGGCTACCGCCGCGACCGAACAACGACTACCTCCCGGCCCGAGCCGTGTTGCCGCGGCTCCGGCGCGCTCGTGGTGCTCCCTGGATCGACACAGCGGCGCGGAGCGCCTCCGTTGAGGGTGGTGGCGGGGGCATGGATGGAGCAGCACCCGGCGGCCCGCCGTGGTGCTGGTACTGCCGTTTTCGGCGGTGCTTCGGCAGCGGGCGCTCGGCCCGTACCCGGACGCGGCTGGCGCTGACCGCGCCGCCGGTGCCCGTGGTCACCTCTCGGGGGGTGTTGAGCTCGCGCCCGGCCATCGAGACCACGGTGCCCAGCGGGCGCTCGTGGCTGATCTTGGCCGTGAGCAGCCGGGTGATCACGATCGTGGCGATGAACGCCCACGCCGTCGAGAAGAACCCGAAGCTCCACCCCGCCCAGCGTTCGACGCCGAGAACGACGAAGAACGCCGGGATGCCGATGAGCCACGCCACGTAGCGGGCTCTCCAGGGAAAAGTCGCTTTCGGCGGGCCGAGCCACACGGCGTCGACCCGGTAGACCTCGTCATCGGTCCTGATGCGCACGCGGGCCCGCCTCTCAGCCGGTGAACAGGCCGGCGATCCACTGGCCCACGTTCACGCCCGCGCCGCTGACCGCGAGACCGATGATGGCGAGCGCGATGACCACGCCGGCGAGCCGGCGCATGACACCGGCGTTGTCGCCCTTGCCGCCGCCCAGCCACAGAAGCAGGAGGGCAACGGCCAGCAGCACCAGGGGGATGACGTTGTCGAGCAGCCACTGGCGCACGTTTCCCGTGCCCAGTTCGCCGGCGGCCAGCGTGTCGAGGGTGGTCAAGGTCATCATCGCGTTACTCCCGGTGCGCGGTGGGGGCCGCGCGGTTCTGGCTCAGGCGGTGCTTCGAACAACATCATGGGGGCTACGAGGGGTAGTGGTCAAAGCGCGCTGCGTGTATGACGGCTGCCTTGTCAACCGCCGCGGCGCGCACGGCGCACGAAAACTCCACGCCACCATCATCGCGGCAAGGGCCCTCGGGTTAAAGCCCGGGCACCCATACTTCTCAGTGTGCTGACGAACTCACCCCATTGCCCGGGATTTGCTCACTGTGGGTACTTGAACCGTGGCCGTTGTGCGGCCTGAGACAGTGTGACATGACCCGAACGGAAGCGTCGCCCGAGTCCGCTCTGTGACCACCCTCCGGCCGGTCGGGACACATGTCGATCTTGACGGCCCGCGCTGTCCGTCACGGGGGGCTCAAAACTTCACACGAGTTTCACTACATAGCGTGATCTTGGCACTCAGGAGCGGCGCTGGGCGAAAACGCCCTTCGGGAACGCGCCGGCAGCAACCACGCGGCGGGTGAGGTCCCGGCCGAGCTCCTCCAGCCGGGCCAGCTTCTCCGGCCCGAGGTGGTCCCACGGGCCGCGCGCGGCGGCTTCGGTGGCCGCCTCGACGCGGTCACGCACCGCGACACCTTCGCCAGTGAGCGCCCCTTCGCCGTCGAGGAGCCCGCGGTCGCGCAGACCCTGCTCGGCGGCGGTCCACTGCTCGTCGCTCCAGCCGCGGGTCAGCTTGGCCGCGTCGACGGTGAACCCGGCGCCGGTGGCGACGTGGGTGACGAGGGCTTCGACGCCGCTCAGGCCGTTGAGGAGGAGGGCGGCGACGTGGCCGTCGCCGCGGTGCTCGCGCAGCAGCGTGATGGCGTGCCAGAGCGCGAGGTGCGGCGGCTCGGGCCAGTCCAGCCCGGCGTGCGCGGCGTAGAGGGGACGGCCGGCGGTGGTGCACCCGGCGGTGGCCTCGCGGGCGAGCTCGGCGGCCTCGACGACCTGGTCGCTCTTGAGCTCGTCTTCGCCGAGGAGCCGGGTCAGGGCGCCGTCGACGCCTTCGAGCCGGGCTCGGAGGACCTGCTCCGGCGTCGCGAGGGTCCAGGCGCGCGGGATCACGCGGGCGACGACCTCGGGGTTGAAGTTGTAGAAGGTGGCGGCGACGACCTCGGGCCCGACCGGTCCCATGGCGGCCGAGCGGCCGGCGAAGTAGGGCATCCGCCCCGGCCGCAGCCCGATGCCAGTGAGCGCCTGGTCCACTTCGGGTGCGAAGTACGCCAGAGCGTGCAAGGAATCGAAGGCCGACTTGAACCGCTTCTCGTCACCCGCCATAGCGGCACCCTACTACCGAGTAACCACTCGGCGGAACCGCTCGGGGCGTACCCGGAGGGTCGGCTCGCGTACCGGAAGAGTCGGGTCGCGTACCTGGAGGGTCGGCCGGTGAGCCGACTGTCCGGGTGCGTGACCCGACTGTCTGGGCACGCCAGCCGACCCTCCGGGTACGTGGCTGGAGGCGGACGAGCCGGCATGTAAGCCGGATCCTGTTCCCGGGTCGCCTCGCGGCTCGCCGGGCGGCGGCCATCCATCTCGGCCTGCCGTCGCCGGCAGGCTCCAGCGGCCTACCCGCAGGCTCGGACGGGCCGTCCTCGAACGCCTGCGCAGGAGCTCGCGCTCCCTCTTGGCCTTGCTCCGGGTGGGGTTTACCGAGCCGTCCCGGTCACCCGGGACGCTGGTGGTCTCTTACACCACCGTTTCACCCTTACCCCGGCCCTCGCGGGCCGTGGCGGTCTGTTTTCTGTGGCACTTTCCCGCGGGTCACCCCGGGTTGCCGTTAGCAACCACCCTGCCCTGTGGAGTCCGGACTTTCCTCGGGCCGGGTCTCCCCGGCCCGCGACCGCCCTGCCAGCTCGTCCGCGCAGCAGATGGTAGCTCAGTACCCGGCCGCCGCCCGGCTGTGGCCGTGTGCGGAGCCGGGTGTCGCGAATGAGTCATTGGAGACGCCGGAGGTCCCGAATGAGTCATTCGCGACGTTCGGCGGGGGGGTGGCGACGTCATGAACGACTCTTTCCTGCCGTCCAACGTCATGAACGACCCTTTCATGGCGGTTCAGTACCCGGCCGCCGCCCGGCTGTGGTGGCGGGGCCGCTCGGGTTCCGGCGGCCGCTGCGGCGGCACGATCGACGGCGCCGGGTGCCGGCGGGCCAGCTCGGCCGTCCAGTGCAGCACCGCGGCGGGGCTGTCGAGGCCGATGAGCCCGACGAGCCGGCCGCCCGAGACGAAGCCGGTGATCGGGCGGGTCCCGGGCACCGGTGACTCCAGCAGCACCGTGTCGGTCCCGAGCATGGGCCGGCCGGCGACCTGGATCCGGACGCCGTGCTGTTCGGACCAGTACCTCGGCACCGGTGTGTACGCCGGCGAACCCGCCGGTCCCGCCAGCAGGTTCTCGGCCGCCGCGCGGCTCATCTCGACGGCGTTGAGCCAGTGTTCGTCGCGCCGGGGCGTGGCGTCGTAGCGGAGGTTGGGCCAGCGGGCGACGTCGCCGGCGGCGACGATCGTGTCGTAACCGAGGACGTGGCAGGTGGGCCCGCAGACGACGCCGTCGTCGAGGGGCAGCTTCGCGCCGCGCAGCCAGGACACGGCCGGGACGCTGCCGACGGCGACCACGACGCACGCGACGTCGAGGGCCCGCCCGTCGGCGAACTCCAGGCCGACCGACGTGGTCCCCGGGCGCCACCGGCGGATGGTCGTCCCGAGCTCCAGCCGGACGCCGCGGGCGGTGTGCAGCGCCGTGAGCCAGTCGCCGATGTCGGGGCCGAGGACGTCGGCCAGCAGCGCGCGCGACCGGCCGAAGAGGACGACGTCGCGGTTCATCTCGCGCAGGCTCGAAGCGACTTCGCAGCCGATGAAGCCGTCGCCGATCACGGCGACCGGGCCGGAGCCGGTGGCCAGGGCGCGCTGCAGCGCCGTGGTGTCGGACAGGGTCCGGACGACGACGACCCGCGGGTGGCCGTGCGGTGCACCGGGCATCCGGCGGGGCTCGACGCCGGTGGCGATGATCAGGCCGTCGTAGCGGACCTCCTCGTCGCGGAGGTGGACGACCTGCCGGTGCGGCGACAACGCCGTGACCGGGCTGTCGAAGTACCACTCGGCGTCGACTTCGAGGGGATCGGCGAGCAGGGTCTGGGCCCGGCTGACCGCGCCGGTCAGCAGGCTCTTGGACAGCGCCGGGCGGTGGTAGGCGATGTCGGGCTCGGCGCCGAGGACGACGACTTCGCCGTCGAACCCGAGCTCGCGCAGCCGTTCGGCGGCGCGCAGGCCGGCGAGGCCGGCTCCGGCGATGACGATGCGTTCGCTCATCGGGTGGCTCCCAACAGGTGGATGGCTCGCGTGGGACAGGCGCGCGCGGCCGCGCGGACGTTCGGCGTTTCCGCCGCCTCGGGCTGTTTCTCGTACGCCAGCAGCCCGTCGTGGCCGAGCCGGAAGACCCCGGGGGCCTCGGACTGGCAGACGCCGTAGGAGTGGCAGCGGTCGCCGTCGACGTCGACCCGCAGCGCGGCGATCTCGGGTTCTTCGGGCGCGGGTTCGATCAGCCCGGCCCGGACGAGCGCGGAGGCGGGCAGCACCCGCAGGACGGACAGCACGGCGGGCGGCACCAGCAGCGTGATCCCGGCGAGCCAGACGACCGACAGGTGCCCGCTGGAGATCGCGCCGAGCCAGGCGTGCCCGGCGAGCAGCCCGATCGCGAGGTAGCCGAGCTGATGGAACCGGAGCCAGCGCCCTTCACGCGCGCCGCGGCGGAGGCCGGCCGTGATCGACACGGCGATGACGAGCTCGAGGCCCACGATGCCGAGCGCGTGCCGCGGTGTGCCGTCGTAGAACGGGAGCAGCAGGTCGGCGACGCCGAACGGGTCGTCCTCGAGGAAGAGGAACGTCAGCCCGTGCAGGGTGCCGGTGGCGAGGGTGAACGCGGCGAGCAGGACGTGACCGGTGCGCAGCGCGTCCTGCCCGCTGAACCGGCGGACCCAGCCGGCGGCGGACAGCACGCCCCAGCACAGCGTGAGGCACATGCAGAGGTAGGTGAGACGGCCGGACAGCGCGGCGGCCTCGGCGACCCCGGTGTCGTGCGGCGACACCGGGAACAGCGCGGCGGACGGGGACATGGGCGGGCTTACCTCCGGGTGCGCGGCTGGGTCCTGCCGGGGGTTCCGAGCAGGCGGAGCAGGCCGAACGTGGCGACGGCGGCGAACGCCACGAAGCCGGCTCCGAGTGCGACGTCCCCGCCGCCGAGGGTGTCGCCCTCGGTGGCGGAGACGAGCAGGGACGTGGTCTGGGCGAGCCCGGTGCTCTCGAGGAGCGTCAGGTGACCGAGCGAGGTGTCGACGGCGGTCTGGGCGAACGCGCGGACGTCGTCGTCGCGGGTGCCCGCCCGGACGTCGGAAGCGAGCCCGAAGAGGGAGCCGTACTCGGCGCGCAGGCGGTTGACGTAGGTCTGGTCGAACGCGTCGCCGGAATCCGCGGAGATCTCGGCGGCCCAGCCACGCTCCTGCTCGGTGGGCGCAGCGGGGAGCGTGAGGGCGAGCCGGTCGGCGACCGCGCGCAGGGCGACGTCGAGCCGGGCCTGGTCGTCGGCGATGCGGACGGCGACCGCGCGCACGCGCCGGTTGGTGGCGCGCTCGGCGGCGAGCCTGCTCGCCGGCGTCGCCCACAGCGTGTGCTGCTTGAGGCGCGCCAGCAGAGTGCGGTCGGTCTGCTGCAGCTCGCCGGCGGACGCGGGCAGGGCGCAGCCGAGCACGAGCGCGGTCGTGGCGGCGAACAAGGCCACGAATCGGAACGGCATCCCCGTTGTCCCTTCGCGAAGCAGGTCTTATCGGGAGTTACGGGGAGAAGGTGTCATCCGGTTCTCGCCGTCACCTTTTAGTGACTGTGACGTGCATCACAAGACACAATTTGAACCGAGCCGGTCGGGCCGCGCGGCTAATGGGCCACCAAAACTAATGCATATGGCCTATTAAGTGTTTTTGCGCTACGCTCCGATGGCCCCACGGTCCGCCAGTCAGGTGAGGTTGCGAGCTTTATGGAAGCACTGGGCACAGAAATTCGCGGCCACGTCGGCTACCCCTCGTCCGCGACCGCGGTCAAGGCGCACCCCGACGCGGCCGACGACCTCGTCCCGCTGCTGTACAAGGACTTCCGCGCCACCCTGTTTTCGCAGGTCCTGGCCCTGACCAACCACGACCGCCAGTGGACCGAAGACGTCGTGCAGGAGACCATGATCCGCGCGTGGCAGCACTCCGGCACGCTCGAACGCGAGCCCGGAATGCTGCGCGGCTGGCTGCTCACGGTGGCGCGCCGGATCGTCATCGACGGCTGGCGAAATCGTCGGGTTCGCCCGCAGGAGGTCGCTCTGGAGATCCCGGAAAACACCGAGTCCACCGACCGTGCGGACAGTTCGTTAGCCGCACTAACGATTAGCCGCGCATTGTCGGAACTGGATGTGAAATATCAATCCGTCATCGCCGAGACTTACCTCGCCGGAAACACCGTCCGGCAGGCGGCGACAATTCTGGGAATTCCCGAGGGAACCGTGAAATCGCGGTTGTACACGGCGATGCGGCAATTGCGGAAGGCACTCGGGGAAGTGGCCGTGGGATGAGGGGGAAGCACCGCGACGCCGCGGCCTACGAACTCGGCGTCCTCGACGATCCGGAAGAGTTCGAAACGCACCTGGACGGTTGTCCCCGGTGCCGCGACCTGCTCACCGGGCTGGGCCCGGTGACCGCGGCCCTCGAGGAGGCGGCCCGGCTCGGTTACCTGCCGGGCGGCGGTTCCCCTCGCGGTGGTCCGCCGGTCTCCGGTGGTTCCGCCGGTGCCGGCTCCCCGGCTCTCGGTGGTTCCGCCGATCACGGTTCGCCCGCCTCCGGGGGCCTGGCCGGTGCCGGGCTCCCGGTCTCCGGTGGCTCCGCCGGTGCCGGCTCGCCCGCCTTCGGTGGCTCGGCCGGTGCCGGTTCCCCGACTTCCGCCGGCGCCGCCGAGCACGGCTCCCCCACCCTCGGCCGTCCTCCCGTCTCCGGGAGCACCGCCGACGCCGGCGGCAGCTACCCGCCGCCGAGTGACGGTGCGGCCCGGCGCCGGAAGCCGTGCGTGTTCTCCGACCGGCGGGGGCCGGTCATCGGGGCGCTCCTGCTGGGCGTGGCCGTGACGGTCGTCTGCGCTGCCCGGCCCGCCTCCGCGAGGACCTGGTTCGCATCCGCTGCGTCCATCGTCTCCCCTGCTCAAGTTGTGGCCGGTACCGGCCATGACCTGCGGGATCTCCCGTGGTCAGCCGGTTTCCAGTAGTCTGCCCCAACCCAACATGAAAGTCCTTACGGTGGATACCGAAGTAAATCCCGAGCATCCCGTCAGCGGGGCTTCGGTACCGAAGCGCCCCGCCCCGCGGCTCCCCGGCCGCGAACCCGAGCTCAGCCGCCTGACCAGCCTGTTCCCCGTCACGCTGGGCGGCACGGCCGCGAGCGCGGTGCTGGTCGGCGAGTTCGGCATGGGCAAGAGCGCCACGCTGCACACCGCCGCGGCGCTGGCCGCGGACGCCGGCTTCACCGTCGCGATCGCCACCGGGTCGCGGCTCGAGAGCCACCTGTCCGGCGGGCTCGCCCGCCAGCTGGCCGACGCGCTGGACGATCCCGGTGCCCCGCGCCCGCCCGTCGCCGACCTGTGCGGGCCGGCCGGCGAGAGCGAAGCCCTCGACCTGTTCTTCCGCATCATCCGGGACGCGACCGAGCGGGGTCCGCTGTTCCTCGGCATCGACAACGTGCACCTCGCCGACGCCTGGTCGATGCGGTGCCTCGCCTACATCCGGCACCGCGTGCTCGACCTGCCGGTGTTGATCATACTCACCTCCCTGATCGGCCACCCGCCGCACAGCGAGGTGGCGCTGCTGGAGATGGCGGGCTGCACGCCGGCGACGATCACCCTCAACGGTCTCGGCGACGCGGGCGCGGCGGAGATCCTCGGCCTGGCGCCGGGCGAGCTCGCCACCGCCTGCCGCGAGGCGACCGGCGGCAACCCGTACCTGCTGCAGGCGCTGCGGCCGCGGCTGCTGCCCGGCGCGGACCCGCACGAGCTGGGCTCGTCGCTGATCGGGCAGGTGCTCCACACGCGGATGCAGGAGTTCCCGCACGCGCCGGCGATCCTGCACGCGGCCGCGATCCTCGGCGAAGACGCCGGCTTCGACCTGCTGGCCCAGCTCGCCGGCGTCGACGAGCTCGACGCGCTGCAGGCGATCGACACGATGGTCCGGCTGCACGTGCTGAGCAACAGCAACGCACCGGCGCTGACCTACCCGTTCGTCCGCAACTCCGTACTGCGGGACATGCCGAAGACGACGCGGGCGGTCAACCACGCGCGGGCGGCGAAGCTGCTGTCCGAGACCGGCGCGCCGGCCGAGCGCGTCGCCGCGCACCTGTTCGAAGCGACGTCGATCCGGATCCCGTGGGGCGTGGACGTGCTGCGGCTGAGCGCGCGCAACGCCGTGTTCTCCGGCCGTCCCGAGCTGGCCGCGCGGCACCTGCGGCGCGCGCTGGAGGAGCGGCTGACGTCGGGGCGCCGGGTGGCTGTGCTGCTGCAGCTGGCCCACGCGGAGTTCCAGGTCGACCCGCCCGCCGCGGCGCAGCGGGTGCGGGAGGCCGTCGACACCGTCGGCAACCGCGACACGGCCGCGTTCATCGCGTCGGCGATGCTGCTGTCGCTGTGCGGCGGCCAGGACGCGCGGCTCGCGATCAGCGCGGCCGGCCAGATCGCCGCGCGGCTCGACGCGGGCGGCCCGGACGCCGTGTGGCCGCTGCTGTGCATGACCTACCTCGCCGAGGCCGGCAGCCGGCTCGGCCCGCCGCCGGAGTTCCGCGACTTCGAGGAGCAGTGGACGCCGCTGACCGACCCGGCGGCGCAGCGCAGCCGGTCGGCGCTGCTGGCCCTGGACGCCGTCCGCAGCGGCGAGTCGGCGCAGGAGGCCGTCGGGCACTTCGCCGACGCTCTGTCCCACGCCGGAGACTCCGCCACCCCCCGGGAGCCGGCCGCCGACCACGGCGAGCTGTTCGAGCAGCACTACTTCTTCACGCTGGCCACCGCGGTGCTCGCGGACGAGCCGGCGCACGTCGACCGGCTGTGCCGCGTCCTCGACGTCGAGCGCGAGCCGTGGGACGTGCACGTGCCGCACGGCGCGCTGCCGACCCTGGCCCGCGGGATCGCGTTGCAGGCCAGCGGCGACCTGCAGCGGGCGAGCGTGCACTTCGAGTCGCTGTTGCGCCGCTTCGACGAGCGCGGCGGGACGACGACGTGCCCGGTCGGCGTGCTGTGCGCGGCGAAGCTCGTCGAATGCTGGGTGGACCTGGGCCGGTTCGAGGCGGCGACGTCGCTGCTGGACCGGATGGACTTCGTCGCGAGCCAGGGGCTGTTCACCCACACCTACCTCCTGTACGCGCGCGGCCGCCTGCGCGTCGCGACCGGGTACACGCGTTTCGGGTTCGAGGACCTGCTCAGCTGCGGGCGCCGGCTCGCGCACCACGGCATGCGGTTCCCGGGTTTCGTGCCGTGGCGCGCGCACGCGGCGCGGGCGGCGCTGGCGCTCGGCCAGGCCGACGACGCGGCCCGGCTGGCCGAAGAGGACATGAACGCCTCCGCGCGCTGGGGCGCGGACCGGCCGCTGGGCACGGCGCTGACGACGCTCGGGCTCGTCCGCGAGGACGACGAAGCCGAGCGGGCGCTGAACAAGGCGATCACAACGCTTCGCTCGTCTCCGGCGCGGCTCCAGCTGGCGACGGCGCTGACCGAGCTGGGCACGCTGCACGCGCGGCACGGACAGTCCGAGAAGGCGATCGAGACGCTGCGGCAGGCGGTGGAGCTGAGCGAGCACTGCGGCGCGCGTCCCCTGGCCCGGCGGGCGGCGGAGGAACTGCGTTCGGCGCGCCGGGCGCTGACGCCGGCCAAGGACAACGAGCACGGCTTGACGCGGCAGGAGAACCGGATCGCCGTCATGGCCGCGCAGGGGCTGACGAACCGGGAGATCGCGACGGCTCTGCACCTCACGCGGCGGACGGTGGAGCTGCACCTGTCCGGCGCGTACCGCAAGCTCGGCATCCCCGGCCGCGCGGAACTCGGTGGCGCACTGGCGAAGTCGCAACGCGGCGGCTGAGTTCCCACCGCGACGGCGCGCGCTTCGCTTACTGGGTCCCGAACGCGGCAACTCCACCGCTGTGCGCAAGCTCGCGGGCGGCGTCTCGGACTGGTCGAGGTCGTCGGTTAGCGTGAGCCGGTGAACTTCTGGGCAGGGGCGGGGAGCCTCGCGCTGCTGGCCGCCGTGCTGGTCTTCGCGATCGTGCGGCCACGGGGCTGGCCCGAAGCGGTCGCCGCGGTGCCGGCGGCCGGCCTCGCGCTCCTGCTGGGGCTCGTGCGGCCGGCCGCGGCCGGGGCGCGAGCCGTCGAGATCGTGCCGACCCTGGGCTTCCTGGCCGCCATCCTGCTGCTGTCCTTTTTGGCCAGTGTGGACGGCGTCTTCACTTGGCTCGGCAACCGCTTGGCCGAGGCCTGCCACGGCAAGCCGCGCCGGCTGCTCGTGCTCACCTTCGCCGCGGCGGCCGGGGTGACCGCGGTCCTCAGCCTGGACGCCACCGTCGTGCTACTCACCCCGGTCGTGCTCGCGACGGCGACGAGCCTCCGTCTCCCGGCCCGGCCGCACGTCTACGCCTGCGCGCACCTGGCGAACTCGGCGTCCACGCTGCTGCCGGTGTCCAACCTGACCAACTTGCTGGCGTTCGGCGCCTCGGGGCTGACGTTCGCCGGGTTCACGGCGGCGATGGCGTTGCCGTGGCTGGTCACCATCGGCATCGAACTGCTGGTGTTCCTGCGGTTCTTCGCCGCGGACCTCCGCCCGCGCCCGACCGCGGAGCCGGCCCGGCACCTGGAGACGCCGACCTTCGCGCTGGTGATCCTGGCGCTGACCCTGGCCGGCTTCGCGCTGGGCCCGCTCGGCCACGTCGAGCCGGTGTGGATCGCGGCGCTGGCGGCCCTGATCCTCGGTGTCCGGGCGTTGGCGCAGGGCAAGATCAAGCCGTGGCAGCTGGTGACGGAGGCCGCGCCGCAGCTGGTCCTGTTCGTGCTGGGCCTGGCCGTGGTGGTCGAGGCGGTCTCGGAGCACCTGCTCGGCGGCTTGCTGCGCGACGTCCTCCCGACCTCCACGGGCCTGGTGGACCTGCTGCTGGCGGCGGGCGTGGCGGCCCTGCTGGCCAACCTGGTGAACAACCTCCCGGCGACGCTGATCCTGCTGTCGGTCCTGGGCCCGCACCCGGCGCCGGGGGTGCTGCTGGCGGTGCTGCTGGGGGTCAACATCGGCCCGAACGCGAGCTACCTCGGGTCGCTGGCCACGCTGTTGTGGCGCCGGACGCTGCCGGAACACCCGTCGGCGAAGACGTTCCACGCGCTGGGGGCCATCACCACGCCCCTGTGCCTGGCCGCGGCGACAGGGGCGTTGTGGCTGGGTTCGAAATGGCTCAGTCTTTGATATGGCTCAGTCTCAGAAATGACTCAGTCTTTGAAATGACTCAGTCTCAGCTGGGCATCGTGATCGTCTGGCCCGGCTTCATCGTCGCCCCGCAGTCGTCCAGCGGGCCGCCGAAGCGGTCCGCCGCCACCGCCGGGATCGTCTTCGCCGCGTAGTCCTGCGCCGCCTTCAGCTTCGCCGGGTCCGTCACCGCGTCCTTGCGCACCCAGTCGCCGTTGCGCAGGCCCTCGATCGGGGAGCTGTAGATCAGCACGTAGTCGCGGTCCAGGCGCGGGTCCAGCGCGATCCCGTTGCCCGCGGCCCACGGGCCCCAGGAGTGAACGAAGGTCGGCTTGACCGTGTCGAACACGTAGTTCCGCAGGCCCGCCAGGTCATCGTCGTGCACCAGGTCGGCGATCGGCTTGTTGACCAGGCCCGCCATGTCGACCAGCTCGAGCCGGCTGGTCATCGACGAGCCGCCGAGGTCCGGCAGCAGCAGGGACGCCTTCTGGATGCCCAGGATGTCCGCGTACGTGTTGAACCCGCGGCCGAAGCGGTCCGCCACCAGGCACGCCGTGATGTTCGGGTTCTTCGCGAACTTGTCCGCGGCCTGCGCGAACCCGATCGCCGACGGGACGAACGCCCCCACCAGCACCACGACGATCCCGATCCGCAGCAACGCCCGGCGATGCTTGAGCAGCTCGCCCGCCGAAAGCGTGCCCGCGATGACGGCCAGCGGCCAGATCGGGCTGGCGAACCGGTGCTGGTACATCCAGTCGGCGACCATCACGCCGTACGCGATGATCCCCAGCGCCAGCGGCACCAGCAGCGCGATCAGCGGACGCCGCCACGGCGCCTTGACCAGCGCGAACACGATCACGAGCAGCAGTAGGACGACGCCCGACCAGCCCGCGTAGCCCGCCAGCTCGAACGGCCGCTTCAGGGCGTCGAAACCGGGCAGGCCCTGCTGCTTGGCCACCGACGGGTTGGCCAGCAGCCGCCCGAACTCCGAGTACCGCCAGGCGACGTAGGCGCCGAACGGCACGGCGAACGCCGCCACCGACAGCAGCGCCAGGCGGAAGCTCTTCCAGAACAGGCCGCCGCGCAGCAGCAACAGCGCGGCCAGCGGGTACGCGCCCGCGTAGATCAGGCCTTCCGGGCGGGTCAGCGCGGCGAACGCGACCATGACGCCCGCCCACAGCGCGACCTTCGGGGTCAGCAGCTTGTCGCGCTTGACCGAGACGAACAGCGTCACGGCCAGCGTGACGACCACGAACGCGAACAGCGAGTTCTCCAGGCCGGACACGACCCAGATGACGAACGACGGGATCGTCGCCAGCGTCAGGCCGGCGACCAGCGTGACCAGCCAGGCGAAGCGGATGAAGATCTGCTTCGCGGCGATGTAGCACGCCGTCAGGATGCCGCCGGTGAAGAGCAGGCCCAGCAGCTTCGGGAACAGCACGTAGTCCGGCAGGCCGAACAGCTGGCCGTGGTCGAAGAGGCCGACGAGCTTGCCGACGCCGAGCAGCACCATCCACGTCGGGTCGGAGAAGCCCTCGACCGGCGGGGCGCCCGGCTGCAGCACCGGGCCGAGGCCGTCGGCGAAGCTGCGGGCGTAGGAGAAGGTGATGGCGGCGTCGTCGACGATCCAGTGGCCGTAGCGGACGGCGTGCACGGCCACCGCCGCGACGCCGGCGAGCACGGCCAGCACCGGCGCCAGCCGCGCGCCCCAGCTCCGCGTGGTCGTCGCGGGTGTGGGCTCCTCGGGGACGTCGCTCGGGGAAGTCTCGGTGAGTGCGCTAGCCGTCATGTCCTCGTCACTGTTCCGCCCGCAGGCCTCTGCCGGTGGGATGCGCACGAGCTGGCGCCCCATGAAGTGGACCCGAGGCCGGGCCCACCGCCGCGGCGTCGCGGTCGAGACACTGTAGCCAATACCCCATCCGGGGTCCGCCACGCGTCGGCATTGAGCGTGATCCACCCCACATTTCGCCCGGTCAGGCCAGGTGTGAGGTGTCGTTGACCAGCCGGACCGAAGCGTTCCCGTCCGGGTAGAACTCGACGATCGACAGCGAGGCCAGATCCAGGTGCAGCCGGAACAGCAGCTGCGGCCCCGCGTCGAGGCCCATCCGGAGCAGCGTCTTGATCGGCGTCACGTGGCTGACCAGCACCAACGTCCGGCCGCCGTGCTCGGCGATGAACTCGTCGCGGGCCTTGCGGACGCGCCGGTGGACGACGTCGAAGCTTTCCCCGCCGGGTGGCGGCACCGAGCTGTCGCCCAGCCACGAACCGTGCAGTTCGGGGTCTCGCTCGGCGGCCTCGGCGAACGTCAGGCCTTCCCAGTCACCGAAGTCGGTCTCGATGAGGCCGGGGTGGGTCTCGACGCGGCCGCCGAGCGCGTCGGCGACGGCCTGCGCGGTCTGCTTCGTGCGGGTGAGCGGCGAGGAGATGATCGGGACGGCCTCGCCGTCGACGACCAAGCCTTCGGTCGCGGCCAGCCGCTTCGCCGCCGCAGCGGCCTGCGAGCGACCCAGCTCGGTCAGCGGGACGTCGCCCCGGCCGGAGTAGCGGCGCAGCGCCGACATCTCCGTCTGGCCGTGGCGCAGCAGGAGCAGCCGGGTCGGGGTGCCTTTCGCGCCGGTCCATGCCACGGCCGCGCGGTCGGGCCGCCGCGTGGGCAGCTTCCGCGGCTTTTCGGGGGTCCGGGTGGCGGAGCCCCCGGCCCGGGGCGAAGCCCCGGATGGTTCCAGTGCGGGCTTTCCCGCGGCGGGCTTTCCGGTGGCCGCGTCCATGGCTTCGTTCGCGAGCCGGTCCGCGTGGGAGTTCTGCGCCCGCGGGATCCACTCGTACTCGACGCGGGAAAAGCCGGCGGCCAGCTCCTTGGCCCGCTCGGCCAGCGGCTGCATGTCCGGGTGCTTGATCTTCCAGCGCCCGGACATCTGCTCCACGACGAGCTTCGAGTCCATCCGGACGTCCACAGTGGACGCTCCGAGTTCGGCCGCGGCGGCCAGGCCGGCGATCAAGCCGTTGTACTCGGCGACGTTGTTGGTGACGACGCCGAGGCTTTCCTTGCGCTCGGCCAAGACCTCGTCGGTGGCGGCGTCCTTGACGACCGCGCCGTAGCCGGCCGGCCCCGGGTTGCCCCGCGAACCGCCGTCCGCCTCGATGACGACGTGCGACGTCACAGACCCGACTCCATGGTCCGCACCAGGACCGCGCCGCAGTTCTCGCACTGGATGACGTCGTCCTCCGGCGCGGCCTTGATCTCGGCGATCGTGTTGCGGTCCAGCTCCAGCTGGCACGCACCGCAGCGGCGGGCGCGCAGCAGCGCGGCGCCGATGCCCTTCTGCTCGCGGACGCGCTCGTACAGCTTGAGCAGCGGGTCCGGGAAACGCGGCAGCAGCTTCACGCGGTCTTCGTCGCGGCGCGCGCGGGTGGTGTCGAGGTCCTTGAACGCCTCGTCGCGGCGGGCGATCGCGGCGGCGACCTCGGCTTCGGCCTTGTCGACCTCGGCGCCGGTGCGCTGCGCGTCCAGGCCGAGGGCCTCGCGCTGCTCCATCAGCTCCAGCAGGTCGTCCTCCAGCGCGCTCTGCCGGCGCTGCAGGGTCTGCAGCTCGTGCTCGATGTCGGTCATCTGCTTCGAGTTGACGGACCCGGACGCGAGGAGCTTGCGGTCGCGGTCCTCGCGGGCGCGCACCGACTCGATCTCCTTCTCCTGCCGGGCGACCTCGCGGTCGAGGTCGGAGGCGGCGGTCTCCACGGACACGAGCGCGTCGCGGCGCTCGCGGGCGGTCTTCTCCCCCGCGTCGATCTCGGCCAGCTCGGGCAGGGTGCGGCGGCGGTGCGCGGTGCGCGAGAGCTCGGCGTCCACCTTGGCGAGCTCGAGCAACTGGCGCTGCACGGCGGATTCGGCCTTCACGGTGCTCCTCTAAATAGATGTGCGCTCGGCGCGGACGTTCCACGGGTCGGTGCACCGCGTGGAGACGCAGATGTCGACGTTACCCGCAAAGGCGTCGGCCACGACCGCCGAGGCTTGCCCGCACCAGGGCCATTCGCTGGCCCAGTGGGTCAGCCCGACCAGGGCGGGCACGGCGCCCGGGTTCGCGAGGTGCTCGCCGGCGGGGTGATGCCGCAGGTCGGCGGTGACGAAGGCGTCGACCCCCGCCGCGGTGGCCTGCTCGAGGTAGGAGTCCCCTGCGCCGCCGGACACGGCGACGGTGCGGATCGGGCGATCGGCGTCGCCCGCGCCGAGCACGCCGGGCACGGTCGCCGGGAGGGCGTCGGCGACGCGCTGGACGAACATCGCGAACGGTTCGGGTTCGGGCAGCTCGCCGAGGCGGCCGATGCCGGTGACGCCGTCTTGGTTGGGCTCGAGCGGGCCGGTCACGCGCAGCCCGATCGCCTGCGCGAGGGCGTCCGAGACGCCGGGGTCGGCGGAGTCGGCGTTGGTGTGCGCGCAGTAGAGGGCGATGCCGGTGCGGATCATCCGGTGCACCAGCGAGCCCTTGGCGGTGTCGGCGGCGACGCCGTGCACGCCGCGCAGCAGCAGCGGGTGGTGCGCGACGATCAGCTGCGCGCCGAGGTCGGCGGCTTCGTCGACGGTCTCGGCGACCGGGTCGACGCAGAAGAGCACGCGCGTGACGGGCTCGACGGGGTCGCCGCAGACGAGGCCGACGGCGTCCCACGACTCGGCGAGCGCGGGCGGGTACGCCTGCTCCAGGACGGTGATGATTTCGGAAAGCGCGGGCACCCGGGGATCTTCGCATGTACGGTCGCGGGCCATGCGAGTACTGGCGGTGCTCTTCGCGGTGGTGTCCGGCTTGGTCCTGGCTTCGGTCCCGGCCTCGGCGTCGAGCTCTTCCTTGTGGCAGCTGACGGATCTGGCGGCCCAGCGCGTCGCGATCGCCGACCGGGTGGCGGCGGCGAAGTACGGCACGCCTTCCCCGATCGACGACCCCGTGCGCGAGCAGCAGATCTACGACTCGGTGGCGGCGCGGGCGCCCGGCCTGGGTCTCGACCCGGCGGACGCGGTGCGGTTCTTCCACGCCCAGATCGAGGCGAACAAGGTGGTCCAGCGGGGGCTGTACGCGCGCTGGGACGCGCACCCGTCGGAGGCCCCGGCGACCCGGCCCGACCTGGGCGAGATCCGCCCGGTGATCGACCGGCTGAACACCGGGCTGCTGACGGAGCTGGCTTCGACTGCGTCGCTTCGGAAGGCGCGTTCATGCCCGGCTCGTCAGCTGGTGGCGGCGGGCGTGGCGGACGTGGTGCACCGCTTCGACGTCCTGCACGCGCGGGCGTTGGGTGAGGCCACATCGGCGACCTGCATCACCCGTTAGGGGCGCCCCGGCGGCGGTTTTCGTGCCGCCGCCGCGAGCGCCGGGGTCGAGCTTCAGTTGCAGTTGCCGCAGCAGCCGCAGCCCTGACCGGTGCACTTCGAGCAGCACCCGTGCATGATCGCTCTCCTTCCGGTTCGCGTCCTCGCGGGAACGACGCTAAGTGGCGACGCGGGGCGGCGGGTACCGCCGAGCGAGCGGGTGACCGGGTGAACCGGCCGGTTACGCTCGCGAGGTGACGCACCTCGTCTTCGTCTGCTCCGGCAACATCTGCCGCTCCCCGATGGCCGAACTCGTGTTCCGCGCCCGGCTCGGCGACGCCGGCCTGAGCGACGCCGTCCGCGTGTCCAGTGCCGGGACCGGGGGCTGGCACGAAGGGGAACCCGCCGACAAGCGCGCCCGGGCGACGCTCGAGGCGCACGGCTATCCCACCGGGCACGTCGCTTCCGAGGTCTCCGGCGAGGACCTCGGGGCCGATCTCCTGCTCGCCGCCGATGAAGGGCACGCCGAGTTCCTGCGCTCCCGCGTCGGCGATCCCGCGAAAGTGCGGCTGCTGCGGTCATTCGACCCGTCGGCCCCCGAAGGCGCCGAAGTGCCGGACCCCTACTACGGCGGCGACGACGGCTTCGAAGACGTCCTCGGCATGATCGAACGTTCGGTGCCCGGCCTGCTGGACTGGGTCCGCGCCCGGGTGTGAGCGGCGTCACCGCCGAGGTCCGTACCAATTCGCGGACCCCGGCGACAACCCCTCCGGCATCGACATCGATGAGGGGAATCGCGTGCTCAGAAGAATTTCGGGCGTTCTCGCGCTCGTGGCGGCGGCGGGGGTCCTGGCCGTCGCACCGGCCCAAGCGATCACCGGCGGAAGTCAAGCCGCCGAAGGAACGTATTCCTTCGTGGCCAAGGTGAACACCACCGGCCGGGACTGCACCGGCGCGCTCGTCGCGCCGCAGTGGGTGCTGACCGCGTCGACGTGTTTCGGTGCGGCACAGGCCGGACCGCCGCCGTCGCCGGCCGACGCCGCCGGGCAGCAGTGGACGCTCCCGGGTGACGGCACCGTGCGCACGGCGGCCGGGGCCTGCGCCGACATCGGCCGCAACGCACCGGGCACGCCGGTGATCACCGTCGGGTGCGTCGCGGGCAACCTGAGCCAGCAGTGGTTCCTCAAGGGCGACGGCACGCTGCGCAACCACAACAGCCTGTGCGCCGACCTGGGGTCGAACGACCCGGGCTCGCGGGTGATCACGGCCGCCTGCGTCGCCGGGAACCCGAGCCAGCGGTGGCGGCTGGACCGCTGAGCCGCGTTCGCCCCGCTCGGGCGGTTCGTCCCGGCCGACGTCACAGGTGACGGAGGTCGGCGGGCGGTCCGGGCGGGGCACGGCCTACCGTGGTGGGGTGCGGTTGCGGTTCCTGCTCAAGCCCGGGTGGCTGGCGCTGACGGTGGTGGTGTTCACCTTCGCCATCTGCTGCTTCACGCTGCTTTCACCGTGGCAGTTCGGCCGCAACACCGAACGCGAGCAGCAGAACTCCGCGCTCGAGGCGTCGTTCACCGCGCCGCCCCTGCCGCTGGCGCAGCTGCTGCCGCCGGGGAGCGTGCCCGACCAGCACACGGAGTGGCATCTCGTCTCGATCACCGGCCAGTACCTCGCGGACAAGGAAGTCGTCGCGCGGCTGCGGACGGTCCAGGGCGAGGGCGCCTTCGAGGTGCTGACGCCGATGCGGACCACCGACGGCACGGTCGTCCTGGTCGACCGCGGGTACGTCCGGCTCGACAGCAAGTCCGGCGTGCTGCCGTACGCGCCGCCGCCGGCCGGGATCGTGCAGGTCACCGCCCGGGCGCGCGCCGACGAGACCGACCCGAAGAACCGGGACGCGTTCGCGGACGCGTCGACCGGCGGGCAGCTGCAGAGCTACGTCGTCGACTCGCGGGTGGTCGCGCGGGCCGGGAGGCTCGACATCCGGCCGGGGTACTTCCAGCTCGACCCGAACCAGCCCGGCGTGCTGGGCGCGCTGCCGCTGCCGCAGACCGACTCGGGACCGTTCCTGTCGTACGCGCTGCAGTGGATCGCGTTCGGCGCGATGGCCCTGCTGGGCTGGCTGTACTTCACGGTGCGTGAGCTGAAGCCGGGTGGGGCGCTCGTCACGTCCGGTCAGCCGGCTTCCCCGACTCGCCGGAAGTCGGTCGCGGAGATCCTGGCGGAGGACGAGCTGGCCGAAAGTGGCCATCAGAAGTAGCTCGTTATCGGCCCTTCTTCCGGAGTCCGGGCGAAGTTCAAGTTCGGCGGGAACAAGACGGCGGCGGACCCGGAGCGGATCGGCGCCCGGCTGGCAGACCGCGATGGGCGGCTCGACGCGGCGGCGTTGACGCAGCTGCGCCGGCTCTGCCGACGTCGGCGCTCCTGTGAGCCGACCGCCCCGCTACCCAGCCCCTTCAGCGCGACCGGCGCCAGAAACCGGCCATCACCGCGAGCACCACCGAAGTCACCCCGGCCAGCCACCCGACCACCCGGGACAGCTCCACCGCCCGCGTCACGTGCCCGGCGTCCGGGTTCCGCCCCACGCCCAGCACCGGCAGCTCCGCCACCCCGTGCGGGTACACCGTGCGCCCGCCGACGCGGACCTCCAGGGCTCCCGCGAACGCCGCCTCCACCCGGCCCGCGTTCGGGCTCGGGTGGGCGATCGTGTCGCGGCGCCACGCCCGCCACGCGCCGCCCGCCGAGCCGCCGACCACCGGGGCCGCCAGCACCGTCAGGCCCGCCGCCAGCCGGGTCGGGACGAGGTGGACCAGCTCGTCCAGCCGGTCGATCGACCAATGCCCCTGACGCCCCACGCGCGCGCGGCGGAGCAGGCTCACCGCTCGCGCGCCCACCAGGCCCGGGACCCCCGCCACCGCGCCCCAGACCAGGGGCGCCACGACCGCGTCCGAAGTGTTCTCCGCCAACGTTTCCACCGACGCCCGCGAAAGCCCCACCAGGTCCAGGCCGTCGGCCACGCGCGGGTCCAGTTCGGACAGTGTGGACCGCGCCGGGTCGAAGCGGGACTCCTCGAGGTCGCGCGCCAGTTCCGTGCCCTGCAGCGCCAGGCCGGCCGCGCCGAGGACCGCCCACGTCGTCACCGCCGTCGCCGATGCCTGCACCAGGGGCCGGCCGCGGCCGGCGCGCTCGAGCAGCAACCCGCCGGCCACCACGGCACCCGCGACCACGACGCCCGGGCCCTGCGCGAGCCGCCGGAACGCGATCACCGGGGGCCGGCGGCGCGGGTCGCCGAGGGCGCCGTCGGCCGCCACGCCCAACACCAGTCCGATCGCGCGCGCCGCGCTCACCCGTGCCCCCCGGCAGAAGAAAGTCCAGTACCCGAGGAGGCTACTCGCCCCCGCGGCACCGCCTCACTCGACCAGCGCCGCTATCTCGTCCCGCGCCTGGACGACGATGTCGCGCATCGCCCGCTCCGCCCGGTCCGCGTCCCCCGCCGCGACCGCCGCCGCGACCTCCAGGTGCAGCGCCACGGCCTCGGGCTGCGGCTCCGGCGGCATCAGCCCGTGCCCGGTCCGCCCGGTGAGCACCTCCGCGACGACCTCGGACAGCTGCGCGAACATCGGGTTCCTCGACGCGGCGAGCAGCAGGTCGTGGAACGCGATGTCGAACTCGAGGAACGTCGAGAGGTCGCGCGCCCGGGCCGTCCGCGCCAGCCGCTCCCCCAGCGCGCCGAGCCGGCCGCGCTCCTCCGGCGTCGCGCGCAGGGCCGCGTAGCGCGCCGCGCACGGCTCGATCGCCGACCGCAGCTCGTTCAGCGTCGCCAGGGCCGCCGGGCGGGCGGAGCCGTCGAGCTGCCAGCGGATCAGCCGCGGGTCGTAGTGGTTCCACTCCGCCGGCTCCCGGACGGTCACCCCGACCCGGCGCTTGCTGCTGGTCAGCCGCATCGTCTCGAGCACTCGGACGACTTCGCGCGCCACGGTCCGCGAAGCGCCGTAGCGCTCTTGCAGCTCTTCGGAGCGCAGAACGGTGCCCGGCGTCAGCGTTCCGTTCGCGATCGCCGCGCCGAGGGAGTCCAATACCTGCTCGTGCCTCACCGAACCCAACCTAGCGATCTGACTCGATTAAGTAGTACTTCATCTTGAATAAGTAGTACTTTTGAGCTTCACTCACCTGGGCACAACGAAGTGGGAGGTGCGGATGACCGTCATCGTGGTGATGGGGGTGTCAGGCTCCGGCAAGACGACGATCGGCACGGCGCTCGCGAACGCGCTGGACGTCGAGTACGCCGAGGCGGACACGTTCCACCCGCAGGCCAACATCGACAAGATGACCGCGGGACACCCGCTGACCGACGAGGACCGCGCCCCCTGGCTCGAGGCCATCGCCGAGTGGATCCGCGCGCACCAGGCCGTCGGCGGCGTCGTGACGTCGTCCGCGCTCAAGCGCCGGTACCGCGACGTGCTGCGGACCGGCGGGAACGTGTGGTTCGCCCACCTGCACGGCGACCACGACATCCTCGCCGAGCGCATGCAGTCCCGCTCGGGCCACTTCATGCCGGTGTCGCTGCTGGACTCCCAGCTCGCCGACCTGGAACCCCTCGAGCCGGACGAGCCCGGCGCGATCTTCGACATCCGCGACACGCCCGCGGAGATCACCGACACGGCCCTCACCGCCTTCCGGGAGCACGCATGACCACCGTCCTCGCGGCCGCCTGGACCGGCCACGACACCCGCTTGATCAGCGCGACCGTCGTCGCGATCGCCGTCATCGTCGTGCTGATCACGAAGCTGAAGCTGCACCCGTTCCTGGCGCTGGTGCTCGGCTCGCTCGTGCTCGGCCTGACCGCCGGAATGCCGGTCGACAAGCTGCTGAAGAGCTTCAGCGGCGGCGTCGGCAGCACGGTCGCGTCCGTCGGCATCCTCATCGCCCTCGGCGCGATGCTGGGCAAGCTGCTGGCCGACTCCGGTGGCGCGGACCAGATCGTCGACACGGTGCTCGGTAAGGCCCGCGGTGCCGCCTTGCCGTGGGCGATGGCGCTGGTCGCCGCGCTGATCGGGCTGCCGATGTTCTTTGAAATCGGGCTCGTCATGCTGATCCCGGTGGTGCTGCTCGCGGCCAAGCGCACCGGAAAACCGTTGATGCTGCTGGGCATCCCGGCCGTCGCCGGCCTTTCCGTGCTGCACGGCCTGGTCCCGCCGCACCCCGGTCCGCTCGCCGCGGCGGGCGCGCTGAACGCGAACGTCGGGGTCACGCTGGCGTTCGGCCTGCTCGTCGGCATCCCGACGCTGGTCATCGCGGGCCCGCTGTTCGGCAAGCTCGCCGCCCGGCTCGTCCCGGACGCCACGCCGCCCGAGCGGCTGATCCCGGAGCGCGCGGACACGGACAAGCCGCGCCCCAGCTTCGCGGCGACGCTCACGACGGTGCTGCTGCCGGTCGTGCTCATGCTGGCGAAGGCGCTGTCGGACATCCTGCTGGGCAAGGAGAACCAGGCGCGGAAGATCCTCGACTTCGTCGGCGACCCGCTGATCGCCCTGCTCGCGGCGGTCCTGGTGGGCATGGTCCTGCTCGGCCGCCCGGCCGGCCTCGACCGCTCGCGACTGTCCACTGTGGTCGCGGACTCGCTGGGCCCGATCGCGGGGATCATCCTGATCGTCGGCGCGGGCGGCGGCTTCAAGCAGACGCTGGTCGACGCGGGCGTCGGCGACGTGATCACGGGTCTGGCCAAGGACGCGAACCTGTCACCGCTGCTGCTCGGCTGGCTGGTCGCGGTGGCGATCCGGTTGGCGACGGGCTCGGCCACGGTGGCGACGGTCTCGGCGGCGGGCATCGTGGCCCCACTGGCGGCGACCATGGACCCGTCGCACAGCGCCCTGCTGGTGCTGGCGATCGGCGCGGGGTCGCTGTTCTTCTCGCACGTGAACGACGCCGGGTTCTGGCTGGTCAAGGAGTACTTCGGCCTGTCGGTCGGCCAGACGCTGAAGAGCTGGTCGGTGATGGAGACGCTCATCTCCGTGGTGGCGATCGCCCTGATCCTCCCCCTCTCCCTGGTCGTCTAGCCCAAAGCCGTGAAGGCCTCCTTACCGGCTCTAAAGGCCGTGAAGGAGGCCTTCACGGCTTTTCCGGGCGTTGACATGTGACCTTTTGGTCACCTATCTTGAGCGAGTGCCCGACGACGACCTGGTGTTCAAGGCGCTGGCGGATCCGACCCGCCGGTTCCTGCTCGACCTGCTCTTCGAGCGCGACGGCCGCACGCTCACCGAGCTGGAGACCCAGGTCGACATGACCCGCTTCGGCGTCATGAAGCACCTGAAGCTCCTGGAAGAAGCCGGGCTCGTTGTCGCGCGGAAGGAAGGCCGCGAGAAGCGGCACTTCCTCAACCCCGTGCCCATCCGGCAGATCCACGACCGGTGGATCGACAAGTACACCGAACGCCACGTCACCGCGTTGCTCGACCTCAAGAACGAACTGGAAGGCGAAGAACCATGACGACCACCGTGCAGGTCCACCGCGTCTACATCAAGGCCACTCCGGAGCGCATCTGGGAAGCCATCACCAAGCCCGAATGGACGCGGAAGTACGGCTACACCGGCCTCGCCGACTTCGACCTCAAGGTCGGCGGCAAGCACCGCACCCGCCCGACGCAGGAGTTCATCGACGCCGGGCTCACCGGCGACCTCGTCGACGGCGAGGTCCTGGAAGTCGACCCGCCGCGCAAGCTCGTCATCACCTGGAAGCTGCTCATGGGTCCCGAGGAGATGTCCGCCGAGCCGTACACGACGCTCACCTACGACATCGAAGCGACGAAGACGGCCGGCACCAGACTCACCGTCACCCACGACGTCACCGGCGCGCCGCTCACCGGCGACATGGTCAGCGGCATCCACGAGGACGTCAACGCCGGCCCCGGCGAGAACGCGGGCGGCGGCTGGGACTGGATCCTGTCCGACCTCAAGTCCCTGCTGGAGACCGGCGAGATCCTGGTCCCCGCGCCGTGAAAGAGGTCTGGTGGCCTGCCTCGCGCCGCTTCGAGGCAGGCCACCAGGTCTATGCGCGCTGGGTCGCCGCCTTCAGCGACGCCTTCGCGGCGTCCGACGCGCCCAGCGTGTCCAGTCCGAACAAAGCCGCTCCCACCACGGGGTTCACGTCGACGACGCGAACCACCGC
This sequence comes from Amycolatopsis sp. NPDC051061, assembly GCF_040682935.1. Classification (NCBI taxonomy): domain Bacteria; kingdom Bacillati; phylum Actinomycetota; class Actinomycetes; order Pseudonocardiales; family Pseudonocardiaceae; genus Amycolatopsis; species Amycolatopsis sp. NPDC051061. The sequence continues at coordinate 151,855 of NZ_JBFBBZ010000017.1, read as the reverse complement.
GCGCGGTGCGACCTTCAGGCAGCGGCGTTCGATCTCCGCGATCACCGGCGCGCCGATCCCGGTCAGCACCCCACCGCCGAGGACGATCTCCGAGGCATCCCCGGTCAGGTCCAGGTTCCGCAGGATGACCGCCGCGAACACGCTGACCTCTTCGACGAACCGGGTGACGATGTCCGACGCGACCTCGTCGCCCGCCGCCGCCACCTCGAACAGCAGCGGGCACAGCCCGTGGATCGACGCCCCGTCGATCTCCTCGAAGTGCAGGCCCTGCACGACGTCGAGCAGCGTCGGCTTCCCGAAGTAACCGGCCACAGCCGGCATCAGGGCCGTTCGCGGGCCGCGGCCGTCCTCGGCGCGCACCGCCCACCACAGGGCCTCCTCGCCGAGCCGGTAGCCGCCGCCCCAGTCGCCGGAGATCTTGCCCAGTGCGGGAAAGCGGTGCACGCGGCCGTCCGGGCCGACGCCGGCGCCGTTGATCCCGGCGCCGCACACGACCGCGACGCCCACCCCCGCGCTGCCCGCCCGGAGCAGCGCGAGGGTGTCGTTGCCGACGGTCAGGGTGTCGCTCCAGCCCCGGGCCGCCAGCGCCGCGTGCAGCGCCTCTTCCTCACGCGGGAAGTCGAGGCCCGCGAGGTACGCCGACGTGTGCACCGCGAACGGCTTCTCCCCGAAATCCGGGAACGCCTCCAGGACCAGGCCTTCCAGCGCCGTGACGCAGGCCGCGACGCCGATGTTCTGCGGCGACGCGCCGGGCCCGCGCGACTTGCCCAGCACGACGCCGTCTTCCGAGATCACCAGGACCTCGGTCTTGCTGTTGCCGCCGTCGATCGCGATAACCGCAGGCCTCATCCGCGCGCCCAGGGCAAGTACTCGCGGTTGATCTGCACCAGCGAATCGGCCAGGGTGTCGGCCTTCGTGTACTGGCCGACCAGCGGGTGCGCCAGCAGCGCGTCCGCCACGCGGTCACGGCCGCCCTTGATCGCCGCCTCCAGCGCGAGGAACTCATACGCCGTGGTGGCCGCGATCAGCCCCGAGAACTGAGGCTCCACCGGCGACTGCGGGATGGGCACGGCACCAGACGAGTCCACAGTGGACCGTGCCTCGATGACGGCGTCGTCCGGCAGGAACGGGAAAGTGCCGCCGTTGCGGACGTTCACCACGTGCTCCTCGGCCGGACCGCCCGCGGTCAGCGCGTGCACCAGCTGCACCGCCGCTTCCGAGTAGTACGCGCCGCCGCGCTTCTCCAGCGACTCCGGCTTGGTGTTCTGCTCCGGGTCGAGGTAGATCTTCAGCAGCTCTTCCTCGACGTCGGACACGACGTCGGCGCGCGGACGCTCGGTGCGCTGCTTGGTGACCTGCTCGTCGTGCGCGTAGAAGTACTTCAGGTAGTACGACGGCACGACGTTCATCCGCCGCAACCACTTCTCCGGCACGCTGACCTCGTTGGACAGGTAGTCCAGGTGCTCCTCCAGCAGCTCCGGCAGCCGGTCGACGCCGTCGACGAGCGCGCCGCGCTCCCAGCTCAGGTGGTTGAGTCCGGTGTGCACCAGCTTGACGTCGTTCGCGCCGACGCCGAGCAGCTTTCCGAACTGGCGCTGCAGGTTGATCGCGACGTTGCACAGCCCGACCGCGCGGTGGCCCTCGTTGAGCAGGGCGCGGGTGACGATGCCGACCGGGTTGGTGAAGTTGACGATCCACGTGTCGTCGCCGGCGATCTTGCGGACGCGCTCGGCGATGTCGAGCACCACCGGCACCGTGCGCAGCGCCTTCGCGAGGCCGCCGGCACCGGTCGTCTCCTGCCCGACGCAGCCGCAGGCGTGCGGGAACGTCTCGTCGGAACGCCGTGCCCGTTGGCCGCCGACGCGCAGCTGGATCAGTACCGCCGACGCGCCGTCGACGCCCTCTTCCAGCGACTGCGTGGTCCGCACCTGCGCGGGGTGGCCGGCGTGCGAAAGGATCCGCTGGCTGAACCCGCCGACGGCTTCGACGCGGTAGGCGTCCGGGTCGACCAGCACGATCTCATCGACGTCCAAAGTGGACCGGCGACCGGCGATCCCGTCGATCAGCTCCGGCGTGTAGGTGGACCCGCCACCGACGACTGCCAGCTTCATCCCTTGACTCCCGTGAATGTGATGCCCTTGACGAACGACTTCTGGGCGAAGATGAACAGCACGATCACCGGCGCCATGATCAGCGCGGTGGCGGCCATCGTCATGTTCCACTCGACGTGGTGCATGCCGCGGAAGGACGCGATCGCCAGCGACAGCGGCCAGTGGTCCTGGTTCTCACCGGTGTAGAGCAACGGCCCGAAGTAGTCGTTCCAGGTGAACAGGAAGCAGAACATCGCGGTGGCGGCGATCCCCGGCTTGGCCATCGGGATCAGCACCCGGTACATCGCCTGGAACTCGTTGCAGCCGTCGATCTTCGCGGCTTCGAGATAGTCCTTCGGAATGGTCAGGAAGAACTGCCGGAGCAGGAAGATCGAGAACGCGTCGAAGAAGAAGTACGGGACGATCAGCGGCACCAGCGTGCCGGTGAGCCCCATCCGCACCCACAGGTCGTACAGCGGCACGATCGTGACCTGCGGCGGCAGCATCATCGCGGCCACCGTGAGCATGAAGAACAGGTTCTGCCCGCGCCACCGCAGTTTCGCCAGCGCGTAGGCCGCCGGGATCGCCGAAAGCAGCGCGCCCACCGTCGCCAGCGCCGAATACAGCAGGCTGTTGCCGAAGTACTCGAGCAGCGGCGCCTTCTTGAACACCGTCACGAAGTTCTCGAAGTGCCATTCGGTCGGCCACAGGCTCGCCGTCATCGCCTGGTCGCTCTTCATCACCGCGGTGAGGAACACGAACAGCAGCGGCAGCACGAAGATCACGCCGAGCGCGATCCCGGTCGCGTGCAACGCGATCCAGGACAGCCGCTTGTCCCACGTCCGCTTGAACCGCACCCGCGGCGGCACGCCCGCCGGCTTCTGCGGCGCTTCCGCCAACGCGGTCATGCCCCCTCCTCCTGGTGCTGGGACTTGCGCAGCTGCCGCACGAGAATCCACGTGAAGCCGGCCGAGACGATGAACAGCAGCACCGCCATCGCGGCCGCGTAACCCATGTTGAAGTAGCGGAAACCCTGGACGTACAGCCAGATCGGGTACGTCAACGTCGAGTTCTGCGGTGCGCCGATGAGTTTCGAGTTGCCGGCGACGTCGGCGGTGCCCGCCGAGGCGGACGCGGCCACGATCGCCTGTGTGAAGAACTGCAGCGCGTAGATGATCGAGTTGACCACGCCGAAGAGCAGCACCGGCGAGATCGAGGGCAGCGTGACGTGCCAGAACCGGCGGATCGGGCCGGCGCCGTCGAGCTCGGCGGCCTCGTACTGCTCGGTCGGGACGTCCAGCAGCGCGGCCAGGATGATGATCATCAGCTCGCCGGAGCCCCACAGCGCGAGCAGCGTCAGCGCGGGCTTCGACATGGCCGGGCTGTTGAACCACAGGCCGCCGTCGATGCCGATGAGCCGCAGGAACCGGTTCACCGGGCCGAATTCGGGGTTGAACACGAAGACGAACGCCAGCGTTGCCGCCGCCGGCGGGGCCAGCGTCGGCAGGTAGCACAGCGTCCGGACCAGGCCGACGCCCGACTTCAGCCGGGAGATCACCGACGCGATGCCGAGCGAAAACAGCACCCGGCACGTCGTCAGGATGACCACCAGCCACAGCGTGTTGTACGCCGCGGTGGCGACGAGCGGCTCGCTGGTGAACATCCGCACGTAGTTGTCGAACCCGATGAACTGCGGCGGGTTGATCAGGTCGTACTTGGTGAAGGAGTAGTAGACCGTGGCGATCAGCGGGTAGCCGAAGAAGACCAGGAACCCGATGAGCGCCGGGGCCATGAAGAAGAAGACGGTCCGGCGGCGCTTGGCCCGGCGGGCCCCCGCCCGCACCTTGGCAGGTGCGGACGGGGAGCCGTCGGTCTTCGTGGCGAGAGTGGAGGTCATCCGCCCGCGCCCTTTTGCTTCAGTTCGTCGTCGATCTGCGCGTCCACCTTCTTCAGGCCTTCGGTCAGGTCGGGGATCGAGCCGGCTTGCCACTTCTCGGCGAAGTCGTTGACCGCCTTGAGGTGCGCGTCACCGATCGGCGTGGTCTGGTTGGACACGAGCTTGCCGCTGTCGTACATGTCGAGGAACGTCTTGAACTGCGGCTGCAGGTCGAGGCGCGGCGACGTCAGCGAGGCCTTCGTGCTGGGCACGTTCTTCAGGCCGTTGGCCATGTCCACCAGGGTGTCGGTGTCCAGGGTGACCTGCTTGATCAGCTCCCACGCGGCGCCGGGGTTCTTGGCGCCCTTGGGGATCGCGATGATCGTGCCGGTGGTGAAGGCACTGCCGTACTTGTCCGCCATGGTGGTGAGCACCGGGGCGGGCGCGGTGGCGTAGTTCAGGGTCGGCGCCTGGTCCTTGATGAACGCGGTGCGGAACTCACCGTCGTAGATCATCGCCAGCTTGCCCTTCTGGAAGCCGTTGTCGGCGGAGTACTCGTCACCGAGACCGGCCTTGAACTTCTCGACCTTGTCGTGGCCGCCGAGCGCGTCGATCAGCTTCTTCTGGAACTCGAACATCGCCTTCCAGCCGGGGTTGGTGGCGAGGTCCGACTTGCCGTCCGGGCCGATGAACGGCGCGCCGAAGTTCGGCGCCCAGTACTGGGCCTGGTTGGCGTAGAACGGCATCGACGGCAGGAAGCCGGCGACCTTGATCGAGCCGTCCGCGTTGTACTCGGTCAGCTTCTTGGCGTCCTCGAGCAACTCGTCCGTGTTCTTCGGCGGCGAGGTGACGCCCTTCGCCGCGAACATGTCCTTGTTGTAGTAGAAGCCGTAGACGTCGGCGAGCATCGGCATCGCGCACCGCTTGCCCTGGTACTCGGTGTAGTTGCGGACCGCCTCCGGGATCTGGTTGAGGTCGATCTTGTCGCGGTCGATGTAGGGCTTCAGGTCCTGGAAGCTGCCGTTGGAGCACCAGGCGCCGAGGTTGTCGGTGTAGAACGAGATCGCGACGTCGGGCGGGTTGCCGCCGCGGATCGACTGCGTGAGCTTGTCGTCGTCCTGGTTGCCCTCGTGCTTGATCTCGATGTTCGGGTACTTCGCCTTGAGCTTGTTCAGGCCCGCGGTCACCACGCCGTACTCGCGGTCGGTGAACTTGCTGTAGACCGTGATCGTGATCTTGTCGTCCTTGCCGGGCGCGGCGGCCGCGTCACCACCCCCACTGGGTGCGGCGGCGCCGGAACACGCGCTGGTCAACAGGACGGACGCCGCGGCCACGGCGATTAACGCTGCACCGCGACGGGTCCGGGTGGTAGGGGGCATGGCCCTCCTCCTCATCGGTTGGGGCTACTCGGTTGGGGACGGGGCGGAACGGGTGTTCGGGAGGGCCTCCGGGGTCTTGCCGAGTGGCTCTCCGACCGCGGGCCTGCGCGACCCGAGGAGCGTGGGGGTGACGACGCCGAAGACGTCCTCACGGGCGGTGGCCAGCGCGGACTGCAACGCGCCGGCGCGGACCGCGTTGCCCTGCACCGAAGCGCAGCCGACGGGCGTGCGCGGCAGGACCAGTTCGTGCAGCTTTTCCTGCACCAGCGCGGCGAAGTTCTCGCCGCCGGCGCGGCTGGTGTCGCCGCAGAGGAGCACGAGCTGCGGGTCGGCGACCGCGACGAGGTTGGCGATGCCCCCGGCGACGCGTCGCGCGAGGTCGTCGAGGAAGGGGTGGCGTTCTCCGGCTTGGGTGACGGCGTCCCAGGCGGTCTCGGCGGTGATGCCGTGGGCGGCGGCCAAGCGGCAGAGGGCGGGCGAGTCGACCAGGTTCCCGAAGCGGGCGCCGGCCTCGGGCCAGACGTCGCCGGTGTCCACGGTGGCCGGGTCGGGCACGCGCATCCAGTCGATCTCGCCGCCCCCGCCGGTGGCGCCGCGCAGCAACCGGCGTCCGATGACGACCGCGCCACCGACGCCTTCGGACAGCCACACCATGACGAAGTCGTCGACGTCCTGGGCCTGTCCGACGCTCATCTCCTCGACGGCGACGAGGTTGACGTCGTTCTCGATGAGGACGTCGACGCCGAGGTCGTCGCTGAGCTTCTGCGGGACGTCGAAGCCGAGCCAGCCGGGGATGTGCGGGGCGGAGGAGAGCAGGCCGGTCCGCGGGTCGAACGCCCCCTGCGCGCCGATCACGACGTGGGCGAGCTGCTCCCGGGTGATCCCGGCTTCCCCGGCGACGTGGCTGAGGGCCTCGCCGAAGGTCCCGACGACGTCGGCGCCTTCGTGGACGGGCAGCGGGATCCGGTACTCGGCGAGCACGATCCCGGCGACGTCGGCGACGACGAAGTCGGCGATGTGCGGGGTGAGGTCCACGGCGGCGACGAAGGCGAGGCTGCCGTTGGCCGCCCAGAGCTGGGCGCGCGGCCCGCGGCCACCACCGCGGACACCGGCCTTGACGACGAGGGTGTCCTGTTCGAGCCGGGTGATGAGCTGCGCGGTGGCGGGCTTGGAGAGCCCGATGGCGAGCTCGAGCTCGGCGCGCGTCAACGGGCCCTCACGCAGGAGGACCTCGATGGCGGCGCGATCGTTGATCTCGCGCAGCATCCGCGGGCTACCGGCTCGCACTCGTCCCTCCGGACTTAATTAGGATACTTTACAGACGGTTTCGCAGGACTGTAGTGAGCCGGGGCACAGCCGTCAACGGGCTCCGGAAACGGGGAGGTAACGCTTGGGGCCGCGCTGGGCCACGTGGCGGAAACACCGGTGAACGAGTTGCGCCGTGCCCGCCAATGCGCCCCAATGTGGCCTTCGGTGCGTTGAACGCACCCAAGGGGCCCTTCGGTGCGTTGAACGCAACCAAGGCCACATTGGGGCGCTTGGGGGGTGGCGGAGGGCCCGACGAAAACGGCCCCGGCGGTTAGCCGGGGCCGTTTTGGTCGCGCTCTGTGGCAGGTGGTTACTCCTCCGCGTCCGCCCAAGCCTTGAGCATCACGCGGGCGATGGACGAGTTGCCCGGCAGGATGATCTCCGCCGCACCACCCGCGATGGGCGTCGGCCGCGCGCCCTCGTTCCGCAACGAACTGTTCTCGAACGCCGCGCGCACCTCGGCACGCGACACCCACAGCGCTTCTTCGATCTCCCCGTCGGCAGGGACCAACGGCAACGACCGGTCCGCCCGGGCCGTGAACCCCAGCATGATCGACCGCGGGAACGGCCACGGCTGGCTCCCGAGGTAGCGGACGTCGGAAACCGAAGCGCCCACCTCTTCGCGGATCTCGCGCAGGACGCACGCCTCCAGCGACTCGCCCGCCTCCACGAACCCGGCCAGCACCGAATACCGCCCCGCCGGCCAGATCGGCTGGCGCGCCAAGAGCACGTGGGAACCGTTGGTGCCCTCGGAAGAGTGGACCAGGCAGATCACCGCCGGGTCCGTGCGGGGGTACTCCTCGCGGCCGTCGTTCGTGCACTTGCTCGCCCAGCCGAACTGGATCAGCTCCGTCGGATGGCCGCAGCGCGTGCAGAACTTCGCCTGGCGACGCCAGTTCCGCAGCGCCTGCGCCGTCGTGAACAGGCCCGCCGACGTGTCGTCCAGCAGGTCGCCGTACCCGCGCAGCTCGACCCAGATCTCGCCGTCGGCGGTCGGGACCTCCTCGACGAAGCCCCAGCTGCCCGCCATCTTCACCGTGCCGGCGTCACCCGACGGGCCGCCCGGCAGTGACCAGTAATCCGTGTCCTGCCACTCGCCGAGGAACACCGCGTCCGCCGGCGGCGAAGCGCCGAAATCGACGGCCTTGCGAAACGCCAAGACCGACGCGCCTTCGGCCACCGGCGTGCGCCCGGCGTCGTCCAGCAGGACGACCCGGGCGTCGGCCCAGCGCGACACCAGTCGCGAAGGGTTGGTGCGCAAGCCTTCCTGACGGTCCACTGTGGATCGCGACAGGGTGGGCAAGTCACCGAGGGAGAACGGGACGGACATCAGGCCGGCTCGCCCACGACGACGTCGCCGAGGGACCGGAGCTTGCGTTCCAGGACACCCGCGTCACCGACCACCACGCCGGTGAACCGCTTGGGGGCGAAGAACTTCAGCGCCGCTTCGGCCACCTCCTCGGCGGTCACCGCCGCCACCCGCGCCGGGTGCTCGTTGAGCCACTCCAGCCCCAGCCCGGTCGACGCCAGCGCCAGCACCTGGCCGGCCAGCCCGGACTGCGACGACGTCGACGTCAGCAGGGAGCCGATCGCGTACTGCCGCACCGACTCCAGCTCGTCGCCCACCGGCGGGACCTGGCCGAGGCGGCCCAGCTCGTAGCGGGTCTCCAGCAGCGCCGGCGCGGTCGCCTCGGTCGCGGTGTCCGCGTCGACGTTGACCACCGCGGTGCCGTCGGTGAACTCGAACCCGGAGTGCGCGGAGTAGGTGTACCCCTTGTTCTCGCGGATGTTCTCCACCAGCCGCGACGAGAAGTACCCGCCGTAGGCCAGGTTCGCCAGCTGCAGCGCCGCGTAACCCGGGTCGGTGCGCGGGAGGGTCTGCGCCGAAAGCCGGATCTGCGACTGCACGGCCCCGGCGCGCGGCACCAGCAGCACGTTCGGGCCGGCCAGCTCCGGCAACGGCGGCAGCCGGACGGCGGAGCGGTCGGACGCCCAGGCACCCAGCACCTTTTCGAGGTCACCGAGCACCGCGGCCGGGTCGATGTCGCCCACCAGCACCAGCACTGCGCCGCGCGGCAGCACGGACGCCTGGTGCAGCGCCCGGACCTGCTCGGGCGTCACGACGGCGACGTCCTCGGCCTTGGGCACCTCGCGCGTGGCGGGGTGGTCGCCGTAGCGGTGCTTCTGCAGCGCCTCCCGCGCGATCGTGCGCGGCTGCGTGCGCGAGACGGCGATCCGCTCGACCAGCCGTTCCTTCTCGCGCGCGATCTCCTCGTCGGCGTACGTCGCTCCGGTGAGGACGTCGCCCAGCACGTCGAGGAACGTCGGCAGCTTCTCGGCGAGCGCGGATCCGGTCAGCACCAAGCGTTCCGGGTCGACGCCGCAGCCGATGTCGCCGCCGATCAGCGCCAGCTCGGCGTCGATCTCGATGCGGTTGCGGCGCGCGGTGCCGGTCAGGATCGTCTCGGCGAGGACCTCGGCCGTGGCCGGGTGCAGGGCGTCGTCACCCGCGAACGGGATCCACAGCCGCGCCTCGACCATCGGCACGGTCGCCTTGCGCACGGCCAGCACGCGCAGGCCGTTCGAGAGCTCGGTGTCCACATGGGACAGGTCGCCGGCGGCGCGCTGCTCGCCGAGCGGCGGCAGCGGGCGCGGCCCCCGCGCGGTGCGGCCGATCTCCTCCGCGCTGCGGTGCGTTGCTGTAGTCACTGCTCGTTGGTCCCTTCCGAAGCGGGCTTGACCACCAGGACGGCGCGCGCGTCGGGGCGCAGCGCCTTCGCCGCCGCCGAAACGGCTTCCGAGGTGACGGCGGACATCCGGTCCGCAAGCTTGTACACCAGCGACGCGTCGCCGTAGAGCAGTTCAAACGAACCGAGCGCGAGGGTCCGGGAGACCAGGCGGTCGTGCTCGGAGTGCAGGCTCGCCGACCAGCGGGCGGTGACCTTGCGCAGCTCCTCCTCGCTCGGCGGGCTGTCGGCGAGTTTCTGCAGCTCGTCGTCCAGTGCGGCGAGCACGCGTTCGCGCGGCACTTCGTGCGGGTGGATCAGGGTGATGGTGAACGTGTCCGGGTCACGCGCCTCGAACGGGCCGAACAGGCCGGCGCCGGCGCCGATGTCGACGACCAGGGGCTCCTTGTGCACCAGCCGCTGCTGCAGGCGGGAGCCGTCGCCGTCGGTCAGGACGCCGGCGAGCACGAGGTAGGCCAGGTAGCCGTCGACGTCGTTGATCGGGTCCGGCATCCGGTAGCCGATGCCCAGCGCGGGCAGCGGGGCGTGCGGGTCTTCGACGTCGCCGCGCAGCTCGGCGGTCGGCAGCGGCTCGGCGAAGGACGGCCGCTGCGGCGCGGGCCGGTGCGGGACGTCCCCGAAGTGCGTCTCGATCAGCTTCTTGGCGTTGTCCACCTCGAAGTCGCCCGCCACGGTGAGCACGGCGTTCGCCGGCGAGTAGAAGGTGTCGAAGAACGCCGCGCAGTCTTCGACCGTGGCGCTCTCGAGGTCCTCGAAGCCGCCGTAACCGTTGTGCGCGTTGGGGAACGTCGAGTACAGGACCGGCGGCAGCGTGATCCACGGGAACCCGCCGTAGGGCCGGTTCAGCACGTTGAGCCGGATCTCCTCCTTGACGACGTCGATCTGGTTCGCCAGGTTCTCGGCGGTCAGTTTCGGCGCGCGCATCCGGTCGGCTTCGAGGAACAACGCGCGCTCCAGCGCGGCGCTCGGCAGCACCTCGAAGTAGTCGGTGTAGTCCGGGTGGGTGGACCCGTTGAAGGTGCCACCGCTGGACTGCACGTGCCGGAAGTGGGCGAGTTTCTCCAAGCTCTCGCTGCCCTGGAACATCAGGTGCTCGAAGAGGTGCGCGAAACCGGTGCGCCCCTCCGGCTCGGAGCGGAAACCCACGTCGTAGTGCACGCTGACGCCGACCACCGGCGCGGTCGCGTCGGGTGCGAGGACCACGCGCAGACCGTTGTCGAGGGTGTATCGGACGAGCTCGGGATCGGCCATGGCCCCACCCTACGACGGCTCGGCGCCTCCTGGCTTCCCGGCTGGCGGGTGAGAACCGGTGTCCGCGGCCACGGCCGCGAGCAGGCGCCCGCGGTGGGCGCCGGCGAAGGTGCCCGCGAGCGCCGTGGCGAAGGATCCGGCCTGGTCAGGGGTGATGTCGCCGTCGTGCCAGTACACCGGCGGAGGGTGCGCGAGGCCGTCGAACGCGGTCACCCACGGACCCAGTTCGCCCAGAGCTGACGCATAGGGCAAGCCGCGCGAGAACACCAGCTCACGCTGCGGCTCGTCGAAGTCCTTCGCCCGCACCGAGGCGAGTTCTTCCGCGACACCGCGGAGGCGGCGCGCGACGTCCGCGCCGGCCCGCCGTCGCCCGGGCAGCGCCGCCGACACCACGACCGCCGCGACCCCGGCCAGGACGACGATGACGCCGAGCTGGGCGTACCCGGCGGTCAGCGCCAGGAGCACGGTGAGGAACACGCCGTAGAAGACGACCCGGGTCCCGGCGCGCCCGAGCCGCCGCGTCGTGAACCAGCCGCGCCGGACGACATCGGCGTCCAATTCGGCCCGTGGGACTTCGACGTGGTGCCGCCGCAGTTCGGCGAGCGTCACCGTGTCTTCCCCGTCCTCCGGCAGGACGGCTTCGAAGACCGCACGCTCGAAGGGCGTCAAGTGCTCGTCGGCGGGGTTGCGGCGGGTCAGCCGGGAGCCGTCGCTCACCCAGAGGTAGTTGCGGACGGCGAGGTCGAGCACGGTGGCGGCCAGGTCGGCGGGCCCGGCCCGGCCGTGCAGCAGCAGGCCGACGTGCCCCGGCAGCACCCCGGCCGGCGACGTGAACTCCCCCGTCGCTTTCACGTGAAGGCTCCCACCTGGGGGCGCCACCTTCACGCGAAAGTGGCGCCGGCGGGCGAGGAGCACCCACGCGGCCGCGGCCGGCAGCAGCGCGCCGAAGCCCGCCCAGGCCCAGCCGACCGGGGCGGTGAGCACGAACGCGCCGGCGATCGTCTTCGCGGGCACCAGGACTTCGTTCGCCGGGACGGTGCCCGCGGGCAGCTCGACGGTCAGCGTCATCCGCTCGCCCGCGGCGAGGTTCTGCTGGCTGAACCTCGTCAGCCCGGCGTGGTCGATCTGCGCGGCGGCGCACGGGAAGTCGGAGTCCGGCGGCCCGGCGAGGCAGTCGACGGCGGTGGGGATCTTGGGCGCCGCGAAGGAGCCGCGGAGGAACTTCAGGTCGGTGCTCCAGCCGCCGGCCGGCTCCCAGGTGACCCGGTCGCCGGCGACCGCACCGTCCACTGTGTACCGGACGATCGAGGTGCCCGAGGTGAGGTGGACGATGAACGCGTCCGCGTCCACTCGGGCGGTCCCGCTGCCTTCCAGGACGACGTCGCGAACGCCGTAGACGCGGTCGCGGTGGTGCGGCGCCGCGACCCGCAGCGGGACGCGGCGATCCATCGTGACGCCGTCGGGCACCGCGATCGCTTCCGCGACCGAGAGGGAGCCGTCGCGCTCGACCTTGAGCTGGATCTCGGCGCTCTGCGGCACGGTGGGCAGCGGCGGCTGGTCCGGTGCCGCGGCCAGGAAGAGCGCCAGCACCACTCCCGCGAGCACGGTCAGCGGGACGCGCGAGCGGACGCGGTGAGCAGCCCGTCGAGCGCCGTCAGGAACGACGGGAAGTGCGTGCCGAAGCGGCGCAGGTCGCTGTCGGACTCCATGCCGCCGTACCAGTAGAGCCCGGCCGCGCCGTCCGACGCCGGGTTGAGCGCGGCGAAGGCGCCGAGCCAGCGTTCGGTGTCGCCCAGGACCACCGCGTACGGCAGCGAGCGCGAGAACACCATCTCGCGGTCGGCCGGCGGGATGTCCTCGGCCTTGGCGGTGTGCAGGTAGTCGAGCAGGCCGCGGACCTGGCCGACGAGCACCCGGCCGCGCGCGGTGCGCGAGGGCAGCAGCGCGGCCGCCGCGGCGACGGCCAGCCCGGCCAGCGCGACCGCGACGCCGAGCAGCGCTTCGCCGAGGGTGAAGGTCAGGACCGCGGTGGCGACCGCGCCGAGCGCGAAGATCCCGGCGCCGAGCCAGGTCAGCCGGCCCTGGGCGGTGTCCGGGCGGCGGGAGAACCAGCGCTTGGTGACGACGTCGGCGTACATCGCATCGCTGATCTTGCGCAGGTCGAGGTGGCCGCGGGCGCGCAGCTGCGATACCAGCACGGCGTCGGTGCCGGCCGGCAGCAGCGTCTCGTAGACGGCGCGCTCGAAGTCGTGCAGGTGCTCGTCCGGCGGGTTGCGGCGGGCGATCTGCCAGTCGGGCCCCGGGACTTCGGCGAGCCAGAGGTAGTTGCGGACGGCGAGGTCGACGACGGTGGCGCTGATGTCGACGACGTCGACGGTCTCGTCGACGACCGTGCCGACCTGGCCGGGCAGCACGCCGTCGGGGCTCGCGAAGAAGACGCGGTCGCCGTCGCGGAGCAGGACCTCGACCGGGCCGGTGGCGGTGGTGAGCGCGCCGGCGTCTTCCTTGCGGCGGCGCTGGACGAAGATCCCGCCGGCGATGAGGAAGACGAGCAGGAGCGCGAAGACGATGCCGGTCAGCGGGGTGAAGGCGAAGGCGGTGGCGAAGAGGCCGACGTCGGCGAACTTCGCGTTGGCCGGCACGGTGTTCGCGGGCAGGCCGACGAGCAGGTCGACGCGGTCGCCGGGGGCGACGTCGTTCTGTTCGAGGCGGACGACACCGGTGTGGTCGAGTTCGGCGAGGGTGCAGCGCTGGTTCGAGCCGATCGGGCCGGCGAAGCAGTCCACAGGGGACAGTCGCGGCGACGGCGCGAGGAAGGAGGCGGTGAGCTTGGCGACGGGCGCGTCGAAACCGCTCGCGACCTGCCAGCGGGCCTGCTGGCGGCCGCTCTGGTCGGCGATGGCGCCGTCGACGGTGAACGTGGCGGTGCCGGTGCCGCCGGTGAAGGTGAGGACGAGCTGGTCGCCGGTCAGCCGGCTGGTGGCGGTGCCCTCGGTCTTGATGTCCCTGGCGGTGAAGACGCGGTCTTGGTCGTCACCGGCCGAGACCTTCAGGGGGACGCGCGAGGTGAGCTGCCTGCCGCCGGGGACGGTGACCTTCTCGGTGACCTGGAGGGTACCGTCGCGGAGGACCTTGAGGGCGACGTCGGCGGTGGCGCCTTCGGGCGGCTGGACGTCTTGGCCGTTCAGCTGCTGAGGCTTCTTGACTTGCTCGGAGGGCGCGTTCGGCAGGACGGGCCCGGCGGACGGCCCTTGCGCGGCGGCCGGTCCGGCGGTCAGCACGGTCGCCGCGGCGGCGACCGCGGCCGCTGTCCCCCATTTGCTCAACACAGCACCACACCCTAGAGCACCCGATCTATGCTGACGCCCGGAACGGCGACATCTGCGCAGGTACGCCGGTTCCGACGGGGAAATCGCACGGGGGGTTCCGCTTTCATGACGCAAGGCCCGCAGGGTCCTGGCCCAGATCCCGGTCCGCACGACCCGCGGCGGCCGGTGCCGCCACCGGGGGCCCGGCCGTTGCCGCCGCCTGGAGTTCGGCCGCTGCCGCCGGGCCGCCCGGGGCAGGGCGGCGCACCGCACGGTCAGCCGAGCCAGGCACCCGCAGGCGGTCCGGGCCCGGGGCCCGGCGGCGCACCCGGGCAGCCGCCGCAAGGGTCGGCCGGGCGGCCACCGCACGCCGGCCGGCCGCCGCAATTCCCCGGCCGGCCACCCCGAGGTCCGCAAGGCACCCAGGGCTTCCCCACCCACGGCCCGTACCCCCGTCCCGGCTTCGGCGCCCCGCTCCCACCGCCGGCCGCCGCCGCGCCACCCGTCTTCACCCCCGCCTACGCCGGCCCACCTCCCGGCGCACCCTTCGGCCCGCGGTTCGCGCCCGGTTACCGCCCCTACGTCGCCAAGAAGTCGAACACCGGGGTCATCGTCGCCGTCGCGATCCTCGGGATCGTCGCCGTCGTCGGGGGGCTCGTCGCCGCCGTCGCGCTGATCGGGGGCAGCACCCGGCACGTCGCCGACGCCGGCTACTCCAGCACCTACCCCTCGGACACCTACGCAACCACCTCCGCCGACGAGACCACCGAAACCACGTCGTCCACCGAAGAAACGACCACCAGCGAAACCACCTAGCGCACGACCCGCACGTCCGAGACGCCGCGCGGCCCCCGCTCGGTCGTCGCGACCGGCGACAACCCGATGTTCGCCGGCGCGGACTACGGCCTGCAGAACGTCTCCTGCTCGTTGAGCCGCTGGGCGACCGACCAGGACAGCGCCACCCGCTTCTTCCAGTCCGGGATCGCCTGCCTCGACGCGATGTGGTCGCGCATGCTCGGCTCCGTGAACCTGCCGTTCAGGTCACCGAACCTGTCGGTGCCGCGGTCGCTGTCGGAGTCGTCGACGCCGTGCGGCAGCGGGGGCACGACGACCGGCGTCACGCCGTTCTACTGCTCGTCGAACGACACGATCTACATGCCGATGGACCGCATCGAGATCGACGCCTGGGGCAACCACCCCGGCCCGTACCTGTCGATCCTGGCCCACGAATACGGCCACCACGTGCAGAACCTGGCCGGCATCACCGAGGCGTACGGCGCCCAGCGCTACGACGCGGGCGCCGACTCGGCGGTCGGCCTGGAGCTGTCGCGGCGGATGGAACTGGAGGCGCAGTGCTTCTCGGGCATGTTCCTCGGCTCGGCGTCGGTCTCCGGCGGATCGGTCGACAAGAACATCTACAACGAGGCCTGGAACGCCCAGGACCGCGGCGACGACTACGCCCGCAACGGCAAGCGCGACCACGGCAGCGCCAAGCACAACATCTCCTGGTGGCAGCACGGCGCGACCAAGAACCGCAACCAGCAGTGCAACACGTGGCTGTCCGCGTCGGGAGACGTCTCCTAGCGCCCCAATGTGGCCTTCGGTGCGTTGAACGCACCCAAGGGGCCCTTCGGTGCGTTGAACGCACCCAAGGCCACATTGGGGCGTTGGAGGAACCGGGTCAGCTGGGTGGGGTGAACGGGTTTTCGGCGGGAGGAACCGGAGTTCCGGACGGCGGGGTCGGCGCATCCCCCTCGGCCGCGGTTCCCGGCGCAGGCGCCGATCCTGGCGCAGGCGCCGATCCCGGCCCGGCTGCGGCGGCCGACCACGGCGAGGGCCCGGCGACAAACGGCTGCCCGCCCGTCGCCATGGACCCGAGCTGAGCACTCGCCGGCTGGTCCGACCACGGCGAGGGCCCGGCGGGCAGGCGCCCCCGCGCCGCCGCCACCTGCGCCGAATAAGCCCGGACCGCCCGGGCGTGGTCGCGGTTGCGGCGTTCCGCCAGCACCGCCGCCAGGAACGCCCACGGCGGCACCCCGTTCGGCACCGGCGTGCCCAGCGCGTTGCCCACCTGCTGCGCCAGCTTCCAGCCGAGCGCGTGCGACGCTTCCGGCGCCAGCTGGCCGAACCGCCCCAGGAACTGGCGGCTCGCCAGCGCGAGGTCGTCCGGGAGCCGCGTCAGGTCGAGCTGGGCCGCCCAGCCCTCGAGACCCGGCGGCATGCCGATCACCGGGTAGCCCGCGCTTTCCGGCGCGCGCTCGCGGACCACCAGGGTCCCGGCGAGGAAGTCGCCGACGCGGCGGCCGTCGGACGAACACAGCGACACGATCACCGCGACCGCCCCGAACACGCCGAGGGCCCAGAAGTCGATGACGAACCCGGCGAGCCCGCGCGTGAGGGCGTGGCGGAAGCGGATCGGCCCGCCGTCGACGCGCACCACGCGCAGCCCCACCGCCATCTTGCCCAGCGAACGGCCGCGCGAGAGCGTCTCGAACAGCACCGGGTAGCCGACCAGGATCAGCACCACGAACACCAGGATGAGGGTCAGCGCGAGCGATGCGTCCTCGCCCGGCACGGTGAGCGTGAGCACGAAGAACGCGCCCAGCAGCAGCGCGAACTGCACGAGGACGTCCAGCACCATCGCCAGCGCCCGGCTGGCGAGCTTGGCGACGCGCAGGTCCAGGACGACGGCTTCGCCGGTGACCAGCTCGGATTCCTCGTGCACACGGCCCAGCGTAGCGACGGATAGGGTGGCCCCGTGGATGTGGACGTCTTCGTCGCGACGCACTCGGCGGAGTGGACCCGGCTCGGCGAGCTGACCCACCGCGGCGGCAAGCTGACGGGGGCGGAGGCCGACGAGCTGGTGACGCTCTACCAGCGGACCGCGACCCACCTGTCGATCGTCCGCTCGGTCGCGCCCGACCCGGCCCTGGTGAGCCGGCTGTCCGGGCTCGTCGCCCGCGGCCGGAGCGCGATCTCCGGGTCGCACAGCCCCGCGTGGCGCGAGGTCGCGCTGTTCTTCACGCGCCGCTTCCCCGCCGCCGTGTACCTCTCACGGCGCTGGTGGATCCCGGCGGCGCTGGTGTCGATCGCGGTGATGGCGGTGATCGCCGTCTGGGTGGCGGGCGACCCGCACGTCCGCGCGTCGATCGCGTCGCCGGACGAGCTGAACCAGCTGACCAAGCCCGGCGGCGAAGCCGAGAGCTACTACTCGACGGGCCCGGCGACGTCGTTCGCGGCGCGCGTGTGGACGAACAACGCATGGGTGGCGGCGACGTGCCTGTTCCTCGGCATCGCGCTGGGCCTGCCGGTGATCGGCGCGCTGTGGATGAACTCGCTCAACGCGGGGCTGATCATCGGCGCGATGAGCGCGGCCAGCCGCGGCGACGTGATGATCGGGCTCCTGCTCCCCCACGGTCTCCTGGAGCTGACGGCGGTGTTCGTCGCGGCGGGCACCGGGCTGAAACTCGGCTGGACGGTGGTCGACCCCGGCCGCCGCTCCCGCACGAAAGCGCTGGCCGAACAGGGCCGCTCGGTCGTCGTGATGGCGCTCGGGCTGGCGTGCGTGCTGTTCGTGTCCGGGCTGATCGAGGCGTTCGTGACGCCGTCGGGCTGGCCGACGTGGGTCCGGGTGGGCATCGGCGTTTTCGTCGAAGTGGCTTTCCTGGTGTACGTCTTCACGCTCGGGCGCCGGGCGGCGAAGGACGGCGAAGTCGGCGACCTGGACGCGCGTGACGCCGGGGACGCCCTGCCCGAAGCGGCTTAGAGCCGCCCGGCCGCCTTCAGCGCCAGATAGCGATCCGCCAACGCCGGCGGCAGTTCCTCCGGCACCGCGTCGACCACACTGATCCCGTGCCGGGCCAGGCGTTCGGTCACCCGCTGCCGCTCCGCCGTCGTCCGCGACGCCGCCGCCGCGTCGTACACGGCCTCCGCGTCGCCCCGCCCGGTCAGCATCTCCGCGACCCGCGGGTCCGCCACCGACGCCACGATCAGCTCGTGCCGCGCGGTCAGCGAGCTCAGCACCGGGAACAGCCCCTCCTCCAGCGGCGCCGCGTCCAGACCGGTCAGCAACACCACCAGCGAACGACGGCGAGTGCGCTGCAGCACTTGCGCGACCATCCCCCGCGCGTCCGTCTCGACGAGCGAAGGCTCGATCGGCGCCATCGCGTTCACCAAGGACGTCAACAGGGAAGCCCCCGAAGACCCCTGCACCGCGGCCCGCAGCCGACGGTCGTACGCCAGCAGGTCGACGCGGTCGCCGGCCCGGGAAGCCAGCACCGCCAGCAACAACGCCGCGTCCATCGCCGCGTCGAGGCGCGGGGCGTCGCCGACCCGGCCCGCCGACACGCGGCCGGTGTCCAGCACCAGCACCACGTGCCGGTCGCGCTCCGGGCGCCACGTCCGGACCATCACGTCCGCCGCCCGCGCCGTCGCGCGCCAGTCAATCGAGCGGACGTCGTCGCCGATCACGTACTCGCGCAGCGAGTCGAACTCCGTGCCCTGCCCGCGGATCAGCACCGCGCTGCGGCCGTCGAGCTGCTGCAGCCGCGCCAGCCGCGACGGCAGGTGCTTGCGGCTGTGGAACGGCGGCAGCACGCGGACCGTCCACGGCACCGCGTGCGAGCCCTGCCGCGCCGCCAGGCCCAGCGGCCCGACCGACCGGACCGTCACGCGCGCCGCCGTCCGGTCACCCCGCCGCGACGGACGCAACGCCGTCACCAGGGCGCGCCGCTCCCCCGCGGGGACGCGCAGAGTGTGCCGGTCGGATGCGCCCGCGCTCGGCGGCCACGCGTCGCGCAGCTGCCCGCGGACCGCCCGGCCACCGGGGTTCGCGACCACCAGCGTCACCTCGCACGGCTCGCCGAGCCGCACGGACGTGTCCCCCGACCTCTGGAAAGCCAGCGCGCGCACGCTTCCGGCCAGCACGAGGTCGACGATCACCAGCAGCACGAGCACGCCGGCGACGGCCAGGATCCCGGTCGTCGACGGCCACGCCAGCCCGACCACCAGCGCGCCGAACAGCGCCAGCAGCCCGAGCCTTCCGGTGACGGCCATGTCAGCGCGGCACGGGCACGGACGCGAGCACGCGGTCGAGCACGCCGTCCGCGGTGACGCCCTCCAGCTCGGCCTCCGGCCGCACGTCGAGGCGGTGCCGCAGCGCGGGCCGGGCGAGGGCCTTGACGTCGTCGGGGGTCGCGTAGTCGCGGCCGGCGAGCCACGCCCAGGCCCGGGTGACCGCGAGCAACGCCGTGGCACCGCGGGGAGAAACGCCGATCCGCACCGACGGCAAGGATCGCGTCGCCCGGCACAGGTCGACGACGTACCCGATCACCTCGGGCCCGATCGTCACCTTCGCGACGGCTTCGCGTGCCGCCGCCAGCTCCGCCGCTCCGGCGACCGACTTGAGGCCGGCCGCGGCGAGGTTGCGCGGGTCGAAGCCCTGCGCGTGCCGCCAGAGGATGCCGATCTCGTCCTCGCGGGACGGCGTCGGCATGGTCAGCTTCAGCAGGAAGCGGTCCAGCTGCGCCTCCGGCAGCGGGTAGGTGCCCTCGTACTCGACCGGGTTCTGCGTGGCGATCACGATGAAGGGGTCGGGCAGCGGCCGCGACTTGCCGTCGAGCGAGACCTGGCGCTCCTCCATGGCTTCCAGCAGCGACGACTGCGTCTTCGGCGGCGTCCGGTTGATCTCGTCGGCGAGCAGCAGGTTCGTGAACACCGGCCCCTCGCGGAAGGAGAACTCGCCGCTGTGCGCGTCGTAGACGATCGAGCCCGTGACGTCGCCGGGCATCAGGTCCGGCGTGAACTGCACGCGCGTGGTCTCCAGGCTCAACGACGCCGCGAGCGCCCGCACGAGCAGCGTCTTCGCCACGCCCGGAACGCCTTCGAGCAGCACGTGGCCCCGGCAGAGCAGCGCCAGGATCAGCCCGGTGACCGCGGCGTCGTTGCCGACGACGGCCTTGCCGACCTCCGCGCGCAGCGCGATCAGCGCGTCCCGGGCCCCAGTCGCGTTCTCGCTGGTCAAGTTCGCCCCACCTCTCGTTCCACCCTGTCCAGTTCGCCGGCCAGCCGGACCAGCGCGGGGTCGTCGGGCACCGGCGGCCCGTAGAGCACCGCCCCGACGTCGTTCGCCTGCCGTCCGGTCCGCGCGCTCACCGAGTTCACCAACGCCGCCGCGTCGGCGTCGCGCGGCAAGCCCAGCACGGTCCGCAGCCGGCTCCGCGCCGCTTCCCGCAGCGTCTCGCCCGCGTGTCCCGCGGCCTTCGCCCGCCGGTACAGCCGGGCGCGTCCTTCCGCGGTTTCGGCCGCGCGCACGACGATCGGCAGCGGCTCGGTGACGACCGGGCCGAGCCGGCGCGCCCGCCACAGCGCCAGCAGCGCCACGGCGATGAACGCCTGCGCGGCACCGTAGTACCAGCCGTCCGGGATCAGGTCGAAGATCGACTTGCGGGTGTCGTCCAGTGCCGGGTCCGTGGTGGACGGCAGGTACCAGACGAGCGTCGGGTGCCCGCCGAGCAGGTGCAGCCCCAGCGCCGCGTTGCCGTCGTCGGCGAGCCGCGCGTTGGTCAGCGGCGCCGACGAGCCGAGCAACGTCGTCGTGCCGCCCGAGTCGGCGAGCTGCAGCAGCGTGCCGCCGCCGTCTTCGCCGGGGTAGCACGAGCGCGCGCCGGGTGAGGCGTACCCGATGCCGCCGAGCGTGACGTCGCCGGCCGCGACCGCCGCGGCGACCGTGCACTGCGGGCTCAGGGTGCCGACGTCGCTCTGGCCGACCGGGCGTACCAGCGTCAGCGAGTCGCGCAGCGTCGGCGCTCCCGGCGTCAACAGGACGACGTCCGCGGCGTGCTGCCGCAGCGCGTCGAGCCGCTTCGCCGGGACGAGGTCCGGCTGGGTGACCAGCAGCGTCGCGTCTTCGCTGATCGCATCGTCCGCTTCGGCGGCGGTGTGCGCCGTCCGGACGTCGACGCCTTGGTCCTGCAGGAGCTGCGAGAGCGCGTGCGCGCCGCCGGGTTCGTACGAGCCGGGTTCGAGCGCGCCGTGGGTCTGCTCGCCGCGGCCGAGCAGGAGCAAGGCGCCGGCGGCGAAGATCAGGGCCACCAGGGCGAGCGGGATCCGCACCCCGCGCCAGATCCGGCGCACGTCCGGCGAGACCGAGGTGCTCACGTGCCCGCCATGGCGACCGGGCGTTCACGGCGGCAGCGTTCGTCCAGCTCGGTCAGCGTGCGGTAGGCCGCTTCGGTGCCTTCGCGGCCGCCGTAGTGGACGTCGTCGAAGAGCCGCGCGCCTTCCCGCAGCTCCGCGGCGACGTTCGGCAGCAGCACCCCGGCCTCGGCGGCGGCCTCGTCGGCCGTCCGGCCGGAGCTGGCGTCGAGCAGCGCGCGTTCCTCCAGGGCCCGCACGACGGCCCGGAAGCGGTCGCGGACGGCGTCGTCGTACCGCCCGCCCGCGGCGGCTTCGGCGGCCGAGCGGCGGTAGTCGTCGGCGCTTCGGCGCTTCCCGCCGAAGACCGTCCGATCGGCCCGGGAGGTGCGGGCGATCTTGCCGGTGCGCAGCCGGACCACGACGACGAGCACGATCAGCAGCACGAGGACCAGCAGGACGCCCCAGATCCCGCCCGGGACCACCGACGACACGCCGTTCAGCAGCTTTTCGAGCTGCTCGCCGAGCCACTGCCCGGCCTGCTGCAGGAAGTTCGGCCGGGCGGCCTGGTACTTCGGGTCGGTCAGCTCCTCCGCGGCGGCGCGGCGGGCAGCGTCCCGGTCGATGTCGACCGGGACGTCGATGAGGACCAGCGTCACCATGCCTGCGGCGGCTGCACGCCGGCCGCGCGGGCCAGCTCGATGTCCATGCCCTCGCGGCGCATCCGCTGGTCGAGGTAGACGATCACGGTGACCAGCGCGACGAACGGCGTGGCGATGGTTTCGGAGATGATCTGGCCCGCCGACTGCAGCAGCAGGTCACCGGTGCTGGGCACGAACACCTTCGACGGGTTCAGGATCCCCTGGAACACGCCGCCGCCGAGGCTGAACGGCAGCTGGATGATGCTGTTGAACAGGTACGCGATCAGCCCGGCCAGCAGCAGGATGCCGAGCACCCGCCAGAACGCGCCCTTGACCAGCTTCACCGACCGCGAGAACGCCTGCCGGAACGTGCCGCGCTCCAGGACGAGCGCCGGGCTGGCCAGCGCCCAGAACACGTAGGCGACGATGCCGGGGATGATGCACAGCAGCACGCCGATGGTCGTCAGGATCGAGTAGGCGAACCCGACGCCCAGCAGCGGCAGCAGCCGGGGCTGCACCTCGCGCCACGCGACGCCGAAGGTGACCTCGCGCCCCAGCGCGGCGCGGCCCATGACCGCGGCCAGCAGCCCGTTCGCCACCGTCGTCAGCAACGTCGTGAGCAGTGCCGTCGGCAGGATCGCGATCAGCACGTCGCCGAACGCGCCGAACACGACGCCGCGCAGCTCTTCCTCCGTCGCGCCGGGACCGAGCTCGGCGGTCGTGGCCAGGTTCTGCAGGTCGTCGAAGACGAACTTCTGCACGAGGAAGGTCACGGCGGCGGTGATCACCGCGAGAACGGCGCCGATGCCGAGGATCAGCAGCGGGTGCCGGCGGATCGTGGTGATCGCGCCGTCGAGGATGTCGCCGATGTTGAGCGGCCGCAGCGCGATCACGCCGGGCTTGCCGAGCCCGTGCGGGCTCCAGCCCCGTGGCTGCTGGTACGGCTGCTGGTACGGCTGCTGCCCGGAGTACGGCGGGAGCGGGCCCGGCTGCGAGCCGGGCGCGTGCTGCCAGCCCGGGGGCGGTGTCGCCGGTCCCGGGGTCGCCTGGGCGTCCGGCGGCTGCCACCCGCGCGGCGGCGTCGCCGGTGACGCGGAGTGGTCTTGAGCCGGCTTCGAATCACCCGTTCCGGGGGCCGGAATCTGGGGGATGCCCTGGCTGGGTGTCGGCGTGTCGTCGCCCTGGCCGCCGGGCGCGCCACCGGTGTCTGTCATCGAAGCCCCTCGCCTGCAGTGCCTGCTTGCCGACACTCTTTCAGAGCCGGTCGCACCCGGCCAGACCTGGGGTGACGTCCGTGCGCGGTGACGCCGTGCGCACGGACGGGTGCGAGAGGCCCCGTTCCCCCGATATGCTGAACGGCGGGATCGGGTACCCCCGGTCCGTACCGAGACCCTTCGGGACTGCCCAGTGACGCAACCGCCCCACGGCCGGGTACCGCCTCGCGGAACCGTCCAGCCGCCGCCGGTGCCGGATGCGCAACCGGATCTTCCCTGGCTGGGCCGCCCGCACACCGTGTCCGCGCCGCGACGACGGTCGCCGGCGGCGGTGATCGGGGTCTGCCTCGGAGCGGTGGCCGTGCTGGTGCTCGGGCTGGTCGCGATCGTCGCCCTCAACCGCGACGAGACGCCGCTGGCCAACGCGAACTTCCGCGACACGCCGTCGTCCCAGGACCTCCCCTCGCAGCTGCAGCCCGGCGGCGCGGGCGCCCCGGCCTCGGTGTCGCCCGGTCCCCCGACCGAGTCGTCGGCGCCCAGCGCGACCGGCCCGCAGAAGATCCTCAAGCTCGCCGACCACCCGATCCTGCAGGACCCGAACGCCGGCCTGCAGAACCGCGTCTGCACGCTGCCGACGTGGCAGAGCACGCAGGCGGGCGCGGAAGCGTTCTTCACCGCGGCCAGCAAGTGCCTGGACGCGGCGTGGGGCCCGTTCCTCACCGCCTACGGCCTGCCGTTCACGCCGCCGGCCCTGCACTTCCCGACCGGGGCGAGCTTCGAGACCGAGTGCGGCACCATCCAGGTCGGCATCGCGACCGCCGCGTACTACTGCGAAAACAACCTGTACGTCCCGTTCCGCGGGCTGCAGACCGACCAGTACGGCACCAACCCCGGCGTCTACCTGGCCCTGTTCGCCCACGAGTACGGCCACCACGTCCAGGAGGTCGCCGGGCTGATGGACGCGGCCTGGCAGAAGATCTACGAGGCTGGCCAGAACAGCCCGGCCGGGCTCGAGATGTCGCGGCGCAAGGAACTGCAGGCCCAGTGCTTCTCGGGCATGTTCCTCGGCGCGCACGTCGACCAGGGCGGCACGATCAGCCGGGACATGTACAACAAAGCCTGGAACGACCAGGAGACCCGCGGCGACAACACGTCCCGCAGCCACGACCACGGGACCAACGCGCACTACGCGTCCTGGTGGCGGGCGGGCGCGACGAGCAACCGGATCGCCGACTGCAACACCTTCGCGGCGCCGTCGTCCGAGGTCAGCTGACGTTCGCGGCCGGCTTCGGCCGGGCCGGGGTCCGCAGCACGAGGCGGACGTACATCCCGCCGGAGAAGCACGCGAACACGAGCAGCGCGAGGCCCAGCGGCCGCCGCGCGTCCGACGCCCCCGCCGACGTGTCCGCGGCCCGGACGGTGACCGTGCCCTGATCGGGCAACTCCGCCGGCACACCGACGTCGACGCGCTCGCCCTGGCCGTGCCCGCAGCCATTGAGCGTGCCCACGTGGGTTTTCCCGGCGACGGTGAACTTCACGGTCTCGACGGCGTCCGGCCGGTCGCACGGCGCGGGCTTGGTGATCTCGGCCGTCACCGGGGCGCCGAGGTCGTCGTTGGAGATGCCCAGCAGCCCCGGCCCGGCGAGCCACACCAGCAGCACCACGAGCACGCCCGCCGCGACGGGGATCGCCACCGTGGGCCACTTCGGATCGAGGGATCGCGGGGGCACTTCGCCATGGTTCCAGATCCGGCGGGCAAAACCCAGGCGGCCCGGTCCCGCTCACCGGCGAACCGGACCTACCGCTCGATCTTCTCCGCCTGCGTCACCTTCTTGACGTAGAGCAGCTTGTCGCCGGGCTCGATGGCGTCGGCCTGCGGAGCGTCCACGCGGTACAGGACGCCGTCGCGGACCAGGCCGAGGACGAGGTCGGACAGGTGCCGCGGCGACCCGCCCTCCTCGGCCGGCTCGACCGGCCGCTCGGCGATCGCCAGACCGGATTCCGGGGTGAGCAGGTCCTCCATGATGTCCACGACCAGCGGCGTCGACGTCGCCATGCCGAGCAGCCGCCCGGCCGTCTCGCTGGAGACGACGACCTGGTTGGCGCCCGACTGCTTGAGCAGGTGGACGTTTTCCGCCTCCCGCACCGACGCGACGATATGCGCCTTGGGCGCCAGCTCGCGGGCGGTGAGCGTGACGAGCACGGCCGTGTCGTCGCGGTTCGGGGCGACGACGACCGCGCGCGCGTGCTGCACCGCGGCGACGCGCAGGACGTCGGAGCGGGTGGCCGAGCCGTGCACGGCGACGAGGCCGAGCGCGCTGGCCGCGTCGAGGGCCTGCTGGTCGGTGTCCACGACGACGATCTGCCCCGGCGCGATGTTCTCGTCGCCGAGCAGCGCGTTGACGGCGGACCGGCCCTTGGTGCCGAACCCGACGACGACCGTGTGGTCGCGCACCTTCGTCCTCCACTTCTGGATCTTGAACGCCTGCCGGGAGCGCTCGGTGAGCACCTCCAGGGTGGTCCCGACCAGGACGATGAGGAAGAGCACCCGCAGCGGGGTGATCACCAGCACGTTCACCAGCCGGGCGGACGAGGTGGCCGGCGCGATGTCGCCGTAGCCGGTGGTCGAGAGCGAGACGGTCGCGTAGTAGAGGCTGTCGAGCAGGGACAGGCCGTCACCGTTGGCGTCGCGGTAGCCGTCGCGGTCGAGGTACACGATGATCACGGTCAGCAGCAGCGCGAGGGCCGCGCCGATGACCCGCTTCATGATGGAGCGGAGGGGACTGACCGTCAGCTCGGGCATCCGCAGGACGCCGACGAGCTCGTGGTCCGGCCGATCGGTGAGACTGCCCAGTGGCAACCGCCTCAGGGCCTTCATGCACCGGCTCCCAGCGGCAGGTGTCGAGCGTCACTCACGCCCGGAGGATAGCCGAACCGGGTGCGGGGCCGCCGCGCCGACGCCGTTCGACGCGATCGCCTGGGGAGGGCTGCCGCTGCAGTGGCCGTTGATCGCCTGGGCCCTGAAGGTCCGCGACCGCGCCTGACCCGGCATCACGCGTGATTGAAGGGTCGACTCGTGTGATTGAAGGGCCGACACGGCGGGTTTGTGAGCCGAGGCCGTGTTGACCCTCTAATCACGCGTGTCGACTCCCCAATCACGCGTGTCGACCCTTCGATCACGCCTCGGGGATGTCGCGGAGGAGGCGGCGCAGGCCTTCCGGGTCCAGGAGGTCCACCGGGCGGATCGTGCGGTTCGCGCGGACGTAGTGGAACGCCGCGCGGACCTCCTCCACCGGGACGTTCTTCAGCGCCGCCCACGCCATCCGGTACGCCGCCAGCTGGACCGCCAGCGTCGGCTGCCGGGATTCCGGCGGGACCGCGCCCGTCTTCCAGTCCACGACCTCCCAATAACCGTCGGGGTGCCGGAAGACCGCGTCCATGCGGCCGCGCAACGTGATGCCTTCGACGTCGGCCGTGAACGAGACCTCCACCGCGTGCGGCACGCGCGAGGCCCACTCGCTCTTCTCGAACTCCGTTCGCAGCTCTTCGAAGTCCGCGTCCGGCGCTTCGTCGAAGTCGGCCGCGCCCGGGAGGTCGTCGATCTCGATGAGCTGGTCACCCCCGAACCGGCGCTCCAGCCAGCCGTGGAACTCCGTGCCGCGGCGGGCGAAGCTGTTGGGCTCCATCGGAAGCGGACGGCTCAGGTCCGCGGCCAGCTTGCCGGCGTCGTCGGCCAGTGCGACCAGCTGGCTCACCGAAAGCCGTGCCGGCAGCGGGACTCGCCGGACCCGGTCGTCCTTGCGCGCCCACTCTTCGAGCAGGACGTCGGTGTCGGTCAGCCAGCCGTCCGGGTCGTCTTCTTCGTCCGGCGACTCCGTCGAGTCCACAGCGGACAGTGCCTCGGACACCAGCTCCACCCCGGTCTGCACGCCGGTGCGGCGATCAGCCAGGGGATCGACCGGCCAGCGCCCCTTCCGCGAGTCCGACACCAGCGGGTTCTCGTCGTCCTCGGACGGCTCCGGCGCCCACTCGGCGAGCCGCCCGGCGCCGGTCTCGCGCACGACGTCGCCGATCTCGGTCAGGAACTCCGACGGCCCCTTGTACCGGCTGCTGCTCTCGTTCCACCAGTGCCCGGAGACGATCAGCGCGTGCTCGGACCGCGTCAGCGCGACGTAGCAGAGCCGCCGTTCTTCCGACTGCTCCCGCTCGACGAACCCGGCTTCGTGCAGTTCCAGTCCTTCTTGGACTTCCTTGCGGTCGTAGCCGTCGGCGATCCGCAGCTCCGGCAGGTCCTGCGAGTCACCGCGCAACGCGGCGGGCAGCGACGTCGCGGTCCGCAGCCACGACGACGAGCGCCGCCGGCCCGGGAAGACGTCCTGCACCAGGTGCGGGACGGCGACGACCTCCCATTCGAGGCCCTTCGCCGAGTGCACGGTGAGCACCTGCACGCGGTCCGGCACCACCTCGACCTCGCCGGGGGTGAGCCCGTCCTCCGCATGCGCGGCGGTGTTCAGGTAGTCCACAAAAGACAATAGGGTCGCCGTCGGCGCTGTCTCGGCGTAGTCGGTGACGACTTCGGCGAACGCGTCCAGGTGCGCGCGCCCCGCGGATCCCGGTCGTGCCAACGACTCCACGTCCAGGAGCATCGTGCGTTCGACGTCGGCGACCAGCTCCGGCAGCGACTGGTCGAGCCGCCGCCGCAACGCGGCCAGCTCCCAGCCGACCCGGCGGATGCGCTTGTAACCCTCTTCGGAATACCGCTCCGGCGAGCCCGGCTCGTCGATGGCGTCGATCAGCCCGGCCTGCTCGACGCGCTCCACGACCAGTTCGGGCGCGTCCGGCTTCTCGGGGCTCGACAGCTCGCCCGCGCGCCGCCACAACGCGGCGACGTCGGCGGCCGCGAGCCGCCAGCGCGCGCCGGTCAGGAGCCGGGCCGCCGCGCTGCCCGAGAGCGGATCGGCGAGCACCTTCAGCGTCGAGACGAGGTCCGCGACCTCGGGTTCGTCCAGGAGCCCGCCGAGCCCGACGACCTCGACCGGCAGCCCGCGCGCCCGCAGTTCGGCGGCGATCGGGGCCATGTCGGCGCGGCGCCGGACGAGCACGGCGGCGGTCGGCGGCTTGCCGGTCTGTTCCTGGGTGGCGTGCCAGCGCCGGGCGAGGGCGTCGGCCACCCAGTCGCGTTCGGCGCGGATGTCCGGCAGCAGCGCGCACGCGATGTCCGCGGGCCCGGCACCTTCGCGCGCCCGCAGCCGTTCGACGCCGAGGCCGCGTGCCCGCAGCGGTTCGGCGATGGCGTTGGCGAGGTCGAGGATCTCCGGCGGGTTGCGGAAGCTCGTCAGCAGGCCGAAGTCGTGCGCGGGGACGAGATTTTCGCCGTCATGTCGGGGGAAGTCCGTGGTGAAGCGGGGCAGGTTGGCCGCGCTGGCGCCGCGCCAGCCGTAGATCGCCTGGGCCGGGTCGCCGACCGCGGTGACCGGCATCGGCTGGTTCTCGACGCCGCCGAACAACGCGCGCAGCAGGACGCGCTGGGCGTGCCCGGTGTCCTGGTACTCGTCGAGCAGCACGGCACCGAAGCGCTCGCGCTCACCGCGGACGACCGACGGGTAGTTGCTCGCCAGCTGCGCGGCCAGCGACATCTGGTCGGCGAAGTCGAGGGCGCCTTCGTTGCGCTTGCGCCGGTGGTACTCCTCGACCAGCGGCAGCAACGCGAGCCGGAAGTGCTGCGCCGCCATGATTTCGGTGAGCTTCTGCGGCAGCGCGGCCCGCTGTCCCTTGGCACGCGGCGCGTTCTCGATGACGCGGCACATCCATGTCGTGTACTCGGCGAGCTCCTCGACCGAGATCAGGTGCTCGCCCAGCTCACCGGCCAGCTGCAGGACGTCCGCGGTGACGGTCGGCGGGACGCGGTCGGTGTCCAGCTCGTTGTCCCACGTGGACACCACGCGGTGCGCGATCTGCCACGACGACGTCTCGGAGAGCAGGCGGACGCCGGGCTGGACCGGCAGGCGCAGGCCGTGTTCGGAGAGCAGGCGCCCGGCGTAGGCGTGGTAGGTGAGGACGGTCGGTTCGCCGGCGACCACAGTGGACCGCAGGCCGCCGGAGGGGTCGAGCCGGTCGAGGAGCCCGGACCCCGCGAGCCGGCGCAGCCGCGCGCGGACGCGTTCGCCGAGCTGGCGCGCGGCCTTGCGGGTGAAGGTGAGGCCGAGGACGCGGTCGGGGCTGACGATCCCGTTGGCGACGAGCCAAACCACGCGCGCGGCCATGGTTTCGGTCTTGCCGGCGCCGGCGCCGGCGACGACGAGGGAAGGTTCGACCGGCGCGGCGATGACGGTGGCCTGTTCGGGGGTCGGCCGGTGCAGGCCGAGCGCGTCGGCGAGTTCCGCGGGCTCGACGGGGTTGGCGACGACGAGCGGGCTCACCGATGCCTCCCGGCCGGGGGGGGGGGGGGGGGCCGGGGGGGGGTGTATGTTTCTCTGATCAC
>NZ_JBFBBZ010000017.1:0-122416 GCF_040682935.1 Amycolatopsis sp. NPDC051061 | reverse complement strand
CCGGCCGGTCCCCCCCTTCCCGCCGGGGCGGTTGGTGGCCGCCAACCGGGTGTCAACACTTCTCCCCCCCCCACGACCGCTTTTGGCTGGCTCACGGGCCCGGCACCTGCCTGCCCTCGGGCCGCAGCGGGCAGCACCCGCGCGCGGGACACCGGTCGCAGTCCGGGTTCTCCTGCGCCTGGTAGTCCGGCCCCGCCGCCGACGCCGCCGCGTCGCGGACCAGCTCCAGCCACTGCTTGCCGCCCACGTCGTCGAGCGGGGGCTGGGACCGCTCCGTCGAGCCCGTCTTGTTGTTCGCCTTCGCCACGTACACCAGCCGCGCGCCGCCGGGCTCGTTGCTGCCCTTGATCGCGCCCAGCAGCACCGCCAGCTGGTACGCCGCCAGCTGCGGGTGCTCCTCCGCGTCCTTGCCGGACACCGGGACCTTGCCCGTCTTGATGTCGACGATCACCGGCCGGCCCTCGGAATCCAGCTCGACCCGGTCGACGCGCCCGCGCAGCAGCACCCGGACTTCGTCGGCACCGCCCGCCGGCAGCTCGACCTCGATGTCCTGCTCGACCCCCGCCGCCTTGAGCTCGGCCCGGCTGCGTTCCAGCCACGTCACGAAGTTCTGCAGCATCTGCTCGACCCGCCGCCGCTCCCGCCGGGAGAACCAGGGCGCTCCCGCGTCGACGCGCACCCACGCTTCGTCCAGTGCGGCCTGCAGCTCCGCGTCGGTCTTGCCGGACGCGACGGACTCCGCCAACCCGTGCACCAGCGTCCCGGTCACCGCGGCCAGCTGCGCCGGGTCGCTGCCGCCGTGGCGCTCGATCATCCAGCGCAGCGGGCACTTCGTCAGGATCTCCACTGTGGACGGTGAGATCCGGATGAGGTCACCGGCGCGGTGCACCGGCTCATCGGTGGACGCGGGCAGCAGGCCGTACCACGTCGACGGGTGCGCACCCGGCACCTTCGCCTCGGCCAGCCGCGCGAGCTGCTTGGCCGCGCGACGCCGGCGCGAAGGCTCGGCCTTGTCGTCGCAGACGACCTCGCGCAGCTCCCCCACCAGCTCGGCCAGCACGAGCGACCGGCCCGGCGGCTTCATCCGCGAGTCGAGGCCGCCGTCGTCGGCGCCGTTCTCCTCGAGGTCGTCGAGGAACCGCGACGGCTGTTCGTCCTCTCCGGACACTGCCGTGACCAGCAGCGTCTGCTTCGCCCGGCTCATCGCGAGGTAGAACAGGCGCCGCTCCTCCGCGAGGATCGGCGCGGTCGCGGAGACGGCGTCGTCGTCCACACCGGACATCAGGTCCTTCAGCCGTTCCACGCCCAGCACCGATCCGCGCAGCCGCAGGTCCGGCCACGCCCCTTCCTGGACGCCGGCGACGGCGACGACCGTCCACTCGCGACCGGCGGCGGAGTGCGCGGTGAGCAACGAGACGCCGTCGGACGGGACCGCCGCCGGCGCGAGGGTGTCCCCGGCGATCTGCTGCGCGCCGAGGTAATCCGCGAAAGACGCGACGCTCGCACGCGGCAGCCGGTCGACGTACCGGCCGGCGGCGTCGAACAACGCGACGACGGCGTCGAGGTCGCGGTCGGCCTGCGCGCCCAGCGATCCGCCGCGGTCGACCTGCTTGAGCAGCTTTCCCTGAAGACCGCTTTCCCGCCACAGCTGCCACAGCACCTGCTCGACGCCGTCGCCGCGGGCCACGGCCTGGTGCGTGACGCGCAGCAACCCGCCGACGCGCCGCACCGGTTCGGCCTCGGCGTCGGCGAGCCCGACCAGGATGTCCCCGCCGCGCAACGCTTCCACGAGCAGTTCGTCGCTCGACCGCTGCCCGCCGCCGGCCAGTTCGAGCCGACGCAGACCGCGTCGCAACCGCCGCAGCGCCAACGGATCCGCGCCCCCGAGCGACGACGACAGCAGCATCTCGGCGAGGTCGATGTCGAGCAAGTCCGGCGAAGGCGCGAGCTTCAGCACGGCCAGCAGCGGCCGCACCGCGGGCTGGCGAGCCAGCGGCAGCTCCTCGGTCGCCGACCCGATCGGGACGCCGGCCGCGCGCAAAGCGCGTTGCAGCACCAGGAAAGTTCGCGCCGGCGACCGGACGAGCACCGCGATCTCCGACCACGGCACACCGTCGACGAGGTGGGCGCGGCGGAGCTGGTCGGCGATCCAGCTCGCCTCGGCGGCGGGAGTCGGCATCACGCGCACGCGGACGTTCCCGCCCGTGGCCCCCGCGGGCGGGAGGATCTTGCGGTGCCGGGACAAGCCGGGCAGCGTCGCGCCGATCTTCGCCACCGCCAGGCGGACGGCCGGGGCCAGCCGGTGCGACGTCGTGAGCGTGACGGTCCGGCTGCCGTCCGGGTCGGCGTCGGCGAACAGGCTCGCGTCGGCGCCGCGGAAGGAGAACACGTTCTGGTCGGGGTCGCCGGCGACGACGAACTCGGCCGCGGTGGTCCCGATCACCCGGACCAGATTGGTCTGCAGCGGGTCGAGGTGGTGGGCGTCGTCGACGAAGAGGTGCCGCACGCGGGTGCGCTCGCGTTCGCGCAGCTCGTCGTCGTCCTCGAGGGCGAGCAGCGCGGAGGTGACCAGCTCGGCGGCGTCCAGTGCGGGCGCGCTCGCCACGCCGAGCGCGTTGCCGCCCGCGCCCTGCAGCTGCGTGACCTCTTCGTACTGCGCCCAGAACTGCCCGGCGGCGACCCACTCTTCGCGGCCGCGGCGGCGGCCGAGCTCGGCGAGGTCGTCCGGGCCGAGCCCGCGCTCGGCCGCGCGCATCAGCAGGTCGCGCAGCTCCTCGGCGAACCCGGGGACCATCAGCGCCGGCCGGAGCTGCTCGGGCCAGTACCCGGCTTCCTCGTCCAGGTCGCCGGCCAGCAGTTCGCGGACGACGACGTCCTGTTCGGCGCCGGCGAGCAGCCGCGGCGGCGGGAGCTCCTCGGCCATCGCTTCCAGCCGCAGCAGCGAGTAGGCGTAGGAGTGGACCGTGCGGACGAGGGGTTCGCGGACGGTCCGGGGCAGCGGCCGCGCCTGGTCGGGGTCGGCGGTGAGCCGGCGCGTGATGTCGGCGCGCAGCGCGTCGGCGGCCTTGCGGGACGTCGTGAGCACCAGGACGCTCTCCGGGTCGGCGCCCTCGGCGATGCGGCGGGTGGCGGCCGTCGCGAGCAGCGACGTCTTGCCGGTGCCGGGACCGCCGAGCACGCGGCGGAAACCCCCGGGTGCGGAGAGCAGGCGCCGGGCGCCTTCGTCCCAGGTGAACGTGGGTGCGTCGGGGATCGGCGTGCGCACCAGCCGCGCGTCCGCCTGCGCCGTTCGCCTCGCGTTCACCCAGCGATGGAACCACGCGGGGTCCCCCGGGTGGTGCACCGGCACGGCTTGACGGCGGGTGAGTGCGGTGAAGGTGGCGGAGCGTGCGACGGACGGCTGCGGAAAGTGTCGTACCCATCCGGCAGAGTGTCGGTATGGACGACGTTCTGCACGAGCGCGTGCGGGAAATCATCGAGTCGGTGCCGGCCGGCACGGTCGCGACGTACGGCGACATCGCGGCGCTCGCCGGCGCGCCCTCGCCGCGGATGGTCGGCGCCATCCTGGCCGAGGACGGGCACGACCTGCCGTGGCACCGGATCCTGCGCGCGAACGGGACGCCGGCACCGCACCTGGTCCACGACCAGCTCGAACGTCTGCGCGCCGAGGGCGTGCTGGCCGACGGTCAGCGCGTCGACCTGCGGAAGTACCGCTGGAAGCCCGGCGGTGACGAAGATCCCGGCGAGGAGGGACTGTTCTGACCCCTGATTTTTAGGTTAGCCTCGCCTAATGACGATACAGGCGGAGCGACCGACCCTGACGTACTTCCGGGCGCGGGCGACCGCGGTCCGGCCGGTGACGCCGCACATGGTCCGCGTGACGTTCGAGTCGGCCGGCTTCCGTGACGTCCCGGCCGGGGCGCCCGACCAGTACGTCAAGGTCTTCTTCCCGCTGCCCGGCCAGGAAGCGCCCGAGCTGCCGGAGACGGGCTCCGACGTCCTGTCGTGGTACCGCACGTACCTGGCGATGCCCGACGACGTCCGCCCGCCGATGCGCACGTACACGGTGCGGGCGCACCGGCCGGCGTCGGCGGAGATCGACGTCGACTTCGTGCTGCACGGCGACACCGGCCCGGCCTCGGCGTGGGCGTCGCGCGTGACGCCGGGCGACCGCGTGGCGTTCCTCGGCCCGCACGGCCTGTACGACGTGCCCGCCGCCACCGACTGGCAGCTGCTCGTCGGCGACCAAACGGCGTTGCCCGCGATCGGCGCGATCATCGAGCAGCTGCCGGCCGGTACGCGCGCTTCGGCGTACATCGAGGTCTCGGAGCGCGAAGAGCGCCAGACGTTCGAGACGCGCGGAGCGGTCGAAGTCCACTGGCTGCTTCGCGGCTCGCGCCCGAGGGGAGAGGCGCTGCTGGAAGCGGTGCGTACGGCGACCTTCGCCGGCGGAGCGCCGTACGCGTGGGTGTCGGGCGAAGCGAGCGTCGTGAAGCTGGTGCGGCGACACCTGTTGCGGGAGCGAGAAGTCGACAAGCGGCAGATCTGCTTCGCCGGCTACTGGCGCGCGGGAATCAGCGAAGAGGCGGCAGGCCGGGAAGCGGTCCGCGCGGCCGAAGCGGGCGAGGTTCCGGCCGACGAAGACTGAAGTGCAACCCTGAGGTTGCACCACAAGCCCTCATGTGCAACTCTGGTGTTGCACATGAGAGGAGCACCGCATGATCAGCGACACCATCGAACGCGAAATCGTGATCGCCGCGAAGCCCGACAAGGTCTGGCCGCTGGTGGCCGAGCCCGGGTTCTGGGCGACCGACGACGAAACCGTCCGGGGCACCCTGGCCGAAGAAGGGCAGACCCTGGTCGTCCGCCATTCGGAACACGGTGAATTCCCGTTGCGCGTCGAGAAAGTCGACCCGCCGAACTACCTGGCCTACCGCTGGGTGAGCGCGTTCCCCGGGGAGGAGCTGCGTGAAGACAACTCGACGCTGGTCGAGTTCACCCTGACCCCCGAGGGCGACGGCACCCGGCTGCGCGTCGTCGAGAGCGGCTTCGCCGCCCTGCCGACGTCCGAGGAGAACCGTCTGAACGTGGTCGAGGACCACACCGCGGGTTGGGAGCAGTGCCTCCCCGCGCTGGCCGCCCGAGCCGGCTGATGGACCACGACGTCGTCGACGGCGTCCTGGCCGCCCTGGCCGATCCGACGCGCCGTCAGCTGCTGGACCTGCTGGCCGCCCACGGCCAGGCCACCGCGACGACCCTGGCGGGCGGGCTGCCCGTGTCGCGCCAGGCGATCGTCAAGCACCTCACCGTCCTCGACGCGGCCGGACTGGTGAGCAGCGTCAAGATCGGCCGCGAAGTCCGCTACGGCGTCCGTCCCGAGGCCCTCGACGCGACGGCCCGCTGGATGGCCGCGCTCGCCGCCGACTGGGACCGCCGGCTGGCGAAGATCAAGCGGATCGCCGAACAAGGCTGAACCCCACTGGGAGTTCTCATGTCTGTCGTTGCGCTACCCCCTGCCCGTTTCACGCCGAAGCAGCGCACCGCCCTGGTCGTGCTGCTCGGCGCGGGCTTCCTCCTGTCCATCGACTTCTCGATCCTGAACGTCGCGTTGCCGCAGGTCGGCGCGGGTGTCGGGCTCGACGTCGGCGCGCTGCCCTGGGTCAGCACGGCGTTCGTGCTGCCCGCGGCCGGGTTCACGCTCGTGTGCGGGCGGCTGGCGGACCTGCTCGGGCGCCGCCGGCTGTTCCGGTCCGGCATGGCGCTGCTGATCGCGGGGTCGCTGCTGGGCGGTTTCGCGGCGAGCCCGGAGCTGCTGCTCACGGCCCGCGCGCTGCAGGGTTTCGCCACCGCGATGACGCTGCCGGCGGCGCTGTCCCTGCTGACCACGACGTTCGCCGAAGGAGCCGGGCGCGACCGCGTCCTCGGTCTCAACGGCGCGCTGCTGTCCGGCGGCTTCACCGTCGGCGCCCTGGCCGGCGGCACGCTCGTCGACCTGCTGAGCTGGCGCGCGGCGTTCTTCGTCAACGTCCCGGTGGCCGTCGCGATCCTGATCGCCTCGCGAGTCGTGGCGGAGTCGACGCGGCCCGGGCGGACGCGGCCGGACCTGCCGGGCGCCGTGACGGTCAGCGGTGGTCTGCTGGCGCTCGTCTACGCGGTCATCGCGTCGAGTCTCGTGGCGGCGATCGCCGCGGTCGTGCTGCTGACCGCGTTCGCGGTGGTCGAACGGCGTGCGCCGGCCCCGCTGGTGCCGCCGCGGATCCTGGCCCGCCGCACGGTGAAGTGGGGCAACTTCGGCGGTCTGGTCCTCTTCGCCGTCGAGCCCGCGGTGATCTACCTGACCACGCTCTACCTGCAGCGGGTCCTGGGACTGTCACCGCTGGTCACCGGCCTGGTCTTCGGAGTGCCGGGCCTGGCCTCGGTGGTCGCCGGCGTGCTCGCCGGCCGGGCCATCGGACGCTTCGGCAGCCGGGTCCTCCTGGCCGCCGGGCTCGTCGTGCAGGCGCTGGCCACGCTGCCGCTGGTGTTCCTCGGCCCGGACCGCACGGCGTTGCTGATCCTGATTCCCGCTCTGTTCGTGGGGTTCTTCGGGCACGTGTCCGCGATCGTGGCGTTCACCGTGACCGCGACGTCCGGGCTGCCCGACGAGGAGCAGGGCCTGGCCACCGGGCTGACGTCGATGACCCAGCAGGTCGGGATCACCGTCGGCATCCCGGTCTTGAGCGCCGTCGCCGGGCTCGGCGGCACCCGCCTCGCGCTGGGCGTCGCCGTGGCCGCGACGCTCGCGAGCGTCGTCCTGATCACCGTCAAGCTGAAGGAGCCGTGATGGACATCGTCGACCGATCCACCTTCCAAATCGAGCTGGATCGTTTGCGCACCAGGGAAAAGGCGCACACCCACGAGGGCGACGCGATCGCCGCGGCCCGCCGGCGCCTGCCGGTGGTCGAGGTGGACGCGACGCTCGAGCTGCTCGGCCCGGACGGGCCGGTGACCCTGCTCGACGCGTTCGAAGGCCGCCGTCAGCTCATCGCGTACTACTTCATGTGGAACCCGGGCCGTCCCGCGGCCGAGCAGTGCGAGGGCTGCACGTTCTACACCAACCAGGTCGCGGAGCCGGCCAACCTGCACTCGCGTGACATCACGTACGCGGTGTTCTCGCAGGGGCGCAATGTCGCTACGGAACCGGCTGACGCGCGGACGTCGTACGCGGAAAGCCTGCGATACCGGGCGTTCATGGACTGGCACATGCCGTGGTACTCGGCGCAGCCGTCCCTCGACACGCTGCTGGCCGGGAGGGAGATCGGGCTGTTCCACCTGGTCTGCTACCTGCGCGACGGCGACCGCGTCTTCGAGACGTACTGGACGAAACGCCGTGGCGTGGAAGCGATGGACTACAGCTACGCGCTGATGGATCTGACGGTGTTCGGCCGGCAGGAGTCCTGGGAGGACTCGCCGGAGGGGTGGCCGCAGGAGTGCACCAACGTCCGGACGGAGACGGGTGCGCCCACCTGGACACCCCAGTCCGGCGAGGGCGGGCGTCCGATCGCCCAGTGGCCGCGGCTCGCCGCCGGACGATCCGACGACCTCGGCGCTACGACCGGGTCTCCGTCGCCTCACCGGTGCCACTGAGGGTGGTGACCAGGAGTTTCACCAGGGCGCCGAGGCGCTGCCGCTCCGGCTGCAGCGTCTCGACGCCCACCGCTTCCAGCGGCGCCGCTGTCACCGGGCCGACGCACGCGCACACCAGCGGGCCGCGCAACGCCGTCAGCAGCTGCTGGTAGCGGCCGGACGTACGCGCCAGCGTCAGGAAGTTCGCCGCGGCCGGGGCGCTCGTGAACGCGATGGC
Source organism: Amycolatopsis sp. NPDC051061 (assembly GCF_040682935.1). Classification (NCBI taxonomy): domain Bacteria; kingdom Bacillati; phylum Actinomycetota; class Actinomycetes; order Pseudonocardiales; family Pseudonocardiaceae; genus Amycolatopsis; species Amycolatopsis sp. NPDC051061. The sequence continues at coordinate 114,573 of NZ_JBFBBZ010000017.1, read as the reverse complement.
CCCCAGCTCACCGGCCACGGCCGCGTCGATCAGGTTGTACACCGGTGTCACATCCGGCGGCGAAGTCCACCGGTACGGCTGCACCTCGACCAGCCAGGCCCCGGCCTCCACCAGCGGCGCCGTGAACTCCGGCAAGGGGGTCCCGTGCAGCTGGACGGCCGTTCGCTGCCCGAGCACGCCCGCCGCCGCGACGGCCGCGAAGAGCTCGGCGTTGGACTCGGACTCGGCCGAGAACGTCTCGCGCAGGCCGGCGCCGCGCACCGCGCCGACCGCCTTGGGCCCGCGCGCGTAGATCCGCGACTCCCGCAGATGGTTCAGCAGCGGCCGCCGGAGTCCCCAGCCCTCGGCCGCGTCGAGCCAGCCGCGGAGCCCCGCACCCGTCGTCACGACCGTGATGTCGACCGGTGACATCACCAGCTTCAGGGTGGCTTCCTTCAGCTGGGGGTCGCCGTCCAGGGGCACGATGGTGATCGTCGGCGCGTGGCGGACGTCGGCGCCGTGGCGTTCGAGGGCGCCGATGAACTCCTCGGCCCGGCGCTCGGCCGTGACGCCGATCGCGACCCCGCTCAGCTCACCCATAGAACGCGCCCATCTCCTCGATCGCTTCGGCCAGCTCCGCCCGCAGGTCCGCCGGTTCCAGGACCTCCAGGTGCGGCCCGAACCGCAGCAGCTCGCCGATGGCCGGTTCGCCCGGTTCCACCGGCAGCTCCACGGTGAGCCAGCCGTCCGCGTCCGGTTCCCCGGTCGCCGAGCGCAGCGCGCGGGCGCCGACCGAACCCGCGTAGAACGGTACGAGAGCCTGCGCCCGCGGCGACAGCCGCACCACGGCGACGCGCGGGAACATCCGGCGTTCGAACTGCTCGGACCACTCCTGCCAGTACGTCGCGAGGTCGAACCCCGCGGGCCGTTCGAACTCCTCGCCGAGATCGGTCAGCTCCAGCACCCGCGAGATCCGGTAGGTGCGGTCCGTGCCCTCGCAGCGGGCGGCGAGGTACCAGTTGCCCGCCTTGAGGATCAGGCCCAGCGGCTCGACGTCCCGCTCGACGACCCGCTGGCCCCACCGCTCGTAGCGGATCCGGATCCGGTGCGACGACCACACGGCGTCGGCGATCGCGGACAACGCCGGCAGGCTTTCGATGCCCCGGTGCCAGCCGGGGACGTCCAGGTAGAACCGCTCGGCGACGCGCCCGGCGCGGTCACGCAGCTCCGACGGCAGCGCCGCGTACAGCTTGAGCTGCGCCGCGGCGAGGACGGTGCCGAGGCCCAGCTCGGCCGCCGCCACCGGCAGCCCGGCCAGCGACAGCGACTGGGCCTCCTCCTCGGTCATCCCGGTGAGGCGGGTGCGGTAGCCGTCGACCAGGCGATATCCGCCGGTCCGGCCGCGGTCGGCGTACACCGGGACGCCGGAGGCCGACAGCGCGTCGATGTCCCGGTAGACCGTCCGCACCGAGACCTCGAGCTCCTCGGCCAGCTCTTCGGCCGTCATCCGGCCGCGGTTCTGCAGCAGGAGGAGGACGGACAGGAGCCGGCTGGCGCGCATGGTCCCCAGTTTGGCAGAAATACCTGACACAAGCTGACAGGTAAACCCGGCAGGGTGGTCCCCATGAACGCATTCACCATGAAGAACTGGGAAGAGAACATCGTCAGCGGCGCCGAAGGGGGTCCGCGAGTGGCCTACGCGCACGCCTCGATGGCCTACGACGGCGTCATCGAAGGTGAATCGGTCTGCGATCTCCTGCTGTACTACGCGGGCGAAGGCTACGAGAGCGGCACGACGACGTCGCCGAGCTTCGAGCGCTTCGAGGGCAAGGTCGACGGTCGCGAAGGGACGTTCATCGTGAAGCACGAGTTCACGTTCGACGCCCAGGGCATCGCGTCGACCTTCAGCGTCGTACCGGGCTCCGGCACCGGTGCGCTGGCGGGACTCACCGGGAGCGGCACCGTCGGCGGCGCGATGGGTGAGGAGAAAATGGGGTACACCTTCGAGTACGCGTTCTAGGAGTCGCACGTGGACCGTCGTCAGGTACTCGCCTACCGCATCGCCGAGCACGGCTTGCACCGGTCGTCGAAGGACGTCGCCGATCTCGCGGTCGTCCGGGCCGGGCTGCAGGACAGCATGCGCGACACCGCGCTGCTCGCTCTCGTGGCCCGGCTCGACGCACCCGGGTCCCCGGTGGACGACCCGCGGCTCGTCCTCGCGTGGACGTTGCGCGGCGCGCCGCACTACCACCTGGACCTCGCCGAGGTGACGCGCGCGCTGGTGCCCCTCGACGACGCGGACGCCTCGGCCCGGATGCTGTGGCAGCGCAAGGAGCTGGCGGCGACCGGCCTGGCGGCGGCCGAGGTGGTGTTCACGGCGGCCGCGGCCCTCCGCGCCGTCGTCACGAAGGAGATGACCAAGGGCGCGGTCAGCACGGCGGTGACGAAGAAGCTGCCGCCGGAGTTCTCCCGCTGGTGCCGCGGCTGCAACGCGACCCACATCCAGGAGCAGCTGATGCGCATCGCGGCGCCGCACGCGGGCGTCCGCCTGGTCGCCGGCGCGAGTCCGGCGACGCTGGCGCCCCTCGAGGGACGCGGCCGGATGCGTCGCACTCCGGACGTCGCCGCGGCCACTTCGGTGGTCGAGTCGTACTTACGGCTCAACGGGCCGGCCTCGCCGGGGGAAGCGGCGGAGTTCGTAGGGACGGCGCGGGCGGTCGTGGACAAGACGTGGCCTTCCGACCTGGTTCCGGTCGACGTCGAGGGCAAGAAGCGGTACCTGCCCGCGGACCGGCTGGAGGCTTTGGAGAACCCGCCGGAGCCGGACGTCGTGCGGTTGCTGCCGCCGCTGGATCCGTTCATCCAGGCCCGCGACAAGGCCCTGCTGGTCCCGGACGCGGCGCGCCGCAAGGAAGTCTGGAAGATGCTGGGCAACCCGGGGGTGTTGCTGGCGGACGGGGACATCGCCGGGACGTGGCGGACCAAGGGCAGCGGCGCGAAGCTGACGTTCACGGTGACGGCGTTCGACCCGCTGCGCCCGGCGGTCCGCGAGGAGGCCGAGGCGGAGGCGGCGCGGGTGGCCGCAGCGCGGGGGTTCGAGAAGCACACGGTCACCTGGGCAGAGTCGTGAGTGAGAAACAGTGTTCTGGCCCGGTTTCTCACTCACGACCCTCGACGGCCAGCCGGTAGCCGCGCTTCACCACCGTCTGGACCACCCGCCCGCCGCCCAGCGAAGTCCGCAGCCGGCCGATCGCCGTCTCCACCGCGTGCTCCTCGCCGCCGCCGGGCAACGCCGAAATCAGCTCGCGCCGCGACACCACCCGCCCCGGCGAAGCCGCCAACGCCCGGAGCAACGCCATCGGCGCCGGGGCCACCTCACGCCACTCGCCGTCCACCACCGCCGACTGGCCGCGGAGCTCGATCGACAGCCCACCCGCCGAAAACCGCGGTGAACGCGCCAGCAGCGTCTCCGACACCGTCCTCGCCAGCGCCCCGATCCGGGCCCGGTGCGGCTGCACCGTCGGCACGCCGAGGGCCGCCAACGGACCCGCCGTGATCGGCCCGACGCACGCCGCGACGACCGGGCCCGACAACGCCGAAATCAGCCCCGGCAACCGGCCCGTGCGGCGCGCCAACGCGACCAGCGAGGCCACCGCCGGGGCGCTCGTGAACGGCAGCGCGTGGATCGACCCGTCCAGCACCCCGTCCAGCAGCCGGTCCACCGGGCCGGGGTCCACCGGCCCGACCCAGCGGTACACCGAAACCTCGATGACCTCCGCCCCGGCCGCGCGCAGGGCGTCCACGAAGTACGGCAACGGCTCGCCGTGCAGCTGCACCGCGATCCGCCGGCCCGAGACGTCCGAGGAAAGCAAGTGCTGCAACAACTCCGCGTTGCTCTCCGACGCCGGCGAGTACGATTCCGAAAGCCCCGCCGCGCGGATCGCTCCGGTCACCTTCGGCCCGCGAGCCAGTAGCGAAGACGACGAAAGGCGCGACAGCAGAGCGTCACCCAGACCCCAGCCCTCGGCCGCCTCGAGCCAGCCGCGGAAGCCGATGCCCGTCGTCGCCACCACCGCGTCCACATGCGACTCCAGGAGCGCCGCTGTCGCCGCACGCAGCTCCGTGTCGTCGGTCAGCGGCACGATCCGGATCGCCGGGCCGTAGCGGACACTCGCCCCCTTGCGCACCAGCAGCGCGCCGAGCTCGTCCGCCCGGCGCGCCGCGGTGATGCCGACCACGAACCCGGTCAGCGGCAGGATCACGGGCTCTCCACTTCGACCACGCCCTCTCGCACGCGCACGCCGTATACCGTGACCGTCACACCCGAAGCATCCAGGCACTGTCCACTGTCGAGCGCGAACCGTTCCTTGTAGACCGGCGAGGCGACCACCGGGACGCCCCCGGCGTCGCCGACGATGCCGCGCGAGAGCACCGCCGCGCCGCTGCACGGGTCCCAGTTGGACAGTGCGTACCAGCGAGCGCCGGGCAGGTGGAAGATGGCCACCTGGACACCGCCGTCGAGCAGCGCCGCCACCCCCGCGTACTCCGGCACGGCTTCGGCGGCACAGACCGCCGTCCAGGTCCGAACCGACGTCGTCATCGCCGCACCTCCGGAACTCCCAGCATCACGGGAACTTTCTGTTCCCGCTCCGAGCGGAACGAGATCGCCGGGTCGGGCGTGCCCGGCGCGTTGACGAAGGAGCTGAACCGGGCCAGCTTCTCCGGGTCTTCCAGCACGCCCTTCCACTCGTCGGCGTAGTTGTCGACGTGCTTGGCCATCGCCGCGTCGAGGTCCTCGCAGATGCCGAGCGAGTCGTCGACGATCACCGCGCGCAGGTGGTCGAGGCCGCCGTCCAGCTCCTCGATCCACGGCGCCGTCCGCTGCAGCCGGTCCGCGGTCCTGACGTAGAACATGAGGAACCGGTCGATCGTTCGGATCAACGTCGCCGTGTCTACATCGGACACCAGCAGGTCGGCGTGCCGGGGCGTCGTGCCGCCGTTGCCGCCGACGTAGAGGTTCCAGCCGTTCTCGGTGGCGATGATGCCGAAGTCCTTGCTCCGCGCCTCCGCGCATTCCCGCGCGCACCCCGAAACCGCCGACTTCAGCTTGTGCGGCGACCGCAGCCCGCGGTAGCGCAGCTCCAGCTCGATCGCCAGCCCGACGCTGTCCTGCACGCCGTAGCGGCACCACGTCGACCCGACGCACGACTTGACCGTGCGCAGCGCCTTACCGTACGCGTGGCCGGACTCGAACCCGGCGTCCACCAGCCGCCGCCAGATCAGTGGCAACTGGTCCACAGTGGCCCCGAACAGGTCGATCCGCTGGCCGCCGGTGATCTTCGTGTACAGCCCGAAGTCCTGCGCCACCTGGCCGATCACGATCAGCTTCTCCGGCGTGATCTCGCCGCCGGGGATCCGCGGGACGACCGAGTACGTGCCGTTGCGCTGCAGGTTCGCCAGGTACCGGTCGTTGGTGTCCTGCAACGTCATCTGCTCGCCGCCGAGCACGTGCCCGTTGCCGAGGGTGGCCAGGATGGACGCCACCGCCGGCTTGCAGACCGCGCAGCCGCTGCCCGAGCCGTAGCGGCCGATCAGCTCGCTGAACGTCGTGATCCGGGTGGCCTGGACGATCTCGAACAGCTCCGCGCGCGACCGCGGGAAGTGCTCGCACACGGCCTTCGACTGCTCGACGCCGCACGCCGTCAGCAGCTTGCCGAGCAGCGGGACGCACGAGCCGCACGCGGTGCCCGCGCGGGTGCACGCCTTGAGCTTCGGCACCGTATCGCAGCCGTCCTCGTGGATCGCCCGCGTGATCGCGCCCTTGGAGACGGCGTTGCACGAACAGATCTGCGCGGCGTCCGGCAGCGCGTCGACGCCGACCGCGGCACCGCCGCCCGCGGGGGCGAGGATCGCGCCCGGCTCGGCCGGGAGCGGACGCCCGACCAGCGCGCGCAGCGTGTTGTACTCGGTCGCGTCGCCGACGAGCACGCCGCCGAGCAGCGTCTTGCCGTCGTCGGTGACCACGAGCTTCTTGTACGTCCCGGCGACCGCGTCGTTGACCGCGACTTCGAGCGCGCCCTCGGTCTGCGCGTGCGCGTCGCCGAAGGACGCGACGTCGACGCCCATCAGCTTCAGCTTCGTGGACGTGTCCGGCTCCGGGAACTCTCCGGAACCGCCGGTGAGCTGCGCGGCGACGATCTCGGCCATCGCGTAGCCGGGCGCCACGATGCCGTAGACGCGCCCGTCGACGGCCGCGCACTCACCGATCGCGTACACCGCCGGGTCGCTGGTGCGGCAGGAAGAGTCGGTGAGCACGCCGCCGCGCGGGCCGACTTCGAGGCCGGACTGGCGGGCGAGGTCGTCCCGCGGCCGGACGCCGGCCGAGAACACGACGAGGTCGACGTCCAGCTCGGTGCCGTTGCCGAGCTTGGCCAGCAGCCGCGAGCCGTCGGCCTCGATGGCGTCGGTCGACGTTCCCGTGTGGACGGTGACGTCCAGCCCGCTGATGAGCCGCCGCAGCAGCGACCCGCCGCCCTCGTCGACCTGCAGCGGCATCAGCCGCGGCGCCATCTCCACGACGTGCGGCGAGAGTCCCATGTCTCGCAACGCCTTCGCGGCCTCCAGACCGAGCAGGCCACCACCGATGACGACGGCCGAGCGCCGCCCGTGTCCCGGCTTGTCGACGGCCGCCGCGCGGATCGCGTCGAGGTCCTCGATGGTCCGGTAGACGAAGCAGCCCGGCAGGTCGTGGCCGGGCACCGGCGGGACGAACGGCCGCGAGCCGGTGGCCAGGACCAAAGCGTCGTACGGCTGCACAGCGCCGGACGCCGTGGTGACGGTCCGAGCGTCCCGGTCCACCGAAACCGCCAGCTCACCGAGCCGCAGGTCGACGTGGGGATCGTCCGCGTAGTCCGAGCCCGGCAGCGCCAGCGACGCCGGGTCCCAGGTGTCCACATAGGATGTCAGCGCCACCCGGTCGTACGCCGGGCGCGGCTCTTCGGACAGCACGACGACCTGCCAGCTCCCCGAAGGGTCTTCCGCGCGCACCGCCTCCACGAGCCGGTGGGCGACCATGCCGTGTCCGGCGACGACCAGGGTGGGCATCTCAGACCTCCGCTCCCGCGAGCGCCAGACCGCGCTCACTCGTGGGCTGTTCGGCGGGCTTGCGCAGGTAGACCGCCCAGGTGACGGCGAAGCACAGCCCGTAGAAGACGAGGAATCCGACGAAGGCCGGCACCCCGCTGTGCGCGTCGGCGAACGACTGCCGGAACGCGAGGTTGATGAACAGGCCCCCCTCGGCGCCGATCGCGCCGGCCAGGCCGATCAGCGCGCCCGACCGCCGCCGCGCCTTGAGCAGCTCGGCCGCCTCGTCGGCGCCGTTCGCGATCGCCGCGGCGGCCTTCGCGCGGAAGATCGCCGGGATCATCTTGTACGTCGAGCCGTTGCCGACCCCGGCGAGCACGAACAGCACGATGAACGCGACCGTGAACAGCACCAGGGACTTCGACGTCGAGGCCAGGATCAGCACGACCGTGGCCAGCGCCATCCCGATGAACGTGAAGAAGGTGATCTTGCCGCCGCCGATCCGGTCGGCCAGCCAGCCGCCCGCCGGCCGCGAGAGCGAGCCGAGCAGCGGGCCGAGGAACGTCACCGCGGCCGCCTGCAGCGGGGTGCGGCCGAACTGGTTCTGCAGCACCAGGCCGAACGCGAAGCTGTAGCCGATGAACGAGCCGAACGTCCCGACGTAGAGGAACGACATCACCCACGTGTGCGGGTCCTTGACGACCTCGCGCATCGCCTTGGTATCACCGCGGACCGTGGCGAGGTTGTCCATGTAGAAGTACGCGCAGAGCGCCGCGACCACGATCAGCGGGACGTAGACGTAGAGCACGATCCGCGGCGCCGTCGCGCCCGCCGTGCCGATCACCAGCAGCCCGACCAGCTGGATCGCGGCGACGCCGAGGTTGCCGCCACCGGCGTTGAGGCCGAGCGCCCAGCCCTTGTGCTTCTCCGGGTAGAAGGTGTTGATGTTCGTCATCGACGACGCGAAGTTGCCGCCGCCGACCCCGCCGAGGGCCGCGACCAGCAGGAACGTGCCGAGCGACGTCCCGGGGTGCAGCACGACCGCGGCCAGGATCGTCGGGATCAGCAGCAGCGCGGCGCTGACGACCGTCCAGTTGCGACCGCCGAACTTCGCCACGGCGAACGTGTAGGGCAGCCGCATCAGGCCGCCGATCAGCGTCGGCGTCGAGACGAGCAGGAACTTGTCGGCGGCGGTGAAGCCGTAGTCCTTGCCCATGAACAGGACGATGACCGACCACAGGGTCCAGATCGAGAAGCCGATGTGCTCGGCGAAGACCGAGAACCAGAGGTTGCGGCGGGCGACCTTCTTGCCCGTCGACTCCCAGAACTCTTCGTTCTCCGGTTCCCAGTGCTCGATCCAGTGCTTTCCTTGGTGCACCACGGCGTTCTCCTTCGTGCGGGTCAAGGTGGTCATTGCGCCGCGAGCCAGTTGGCGATGCCGCCGACGGTGTCGGTGCACCCGCCGCAGCCCGTCGTGGCTCGCGTGGCCCGCGCCAGTGCGGGAGTGTCGGTGGCCCCGGCCTTCCAGGCTTCGATCAGCCGGCCCTTGGTGACGTTGTTGCAGCGGCAGATCACCGCGGCCGCCGGCAGGTCGGCCGGGCTGGCCGCCGGGGTGCTGCCCGCGGGGAGCGCGCGGCCCAGCAGCACGGCGAGCCGGTCGTCGGGCAGCAGGGTGCCGCGGTCGTGGAACTGGGTGATGGTCGCGGCCGCGTCCGGCAGGCCGAGCAGGATCGCCCCGGTGACGCGGTTTTCGCGGACGACGAGCTTCCCGTAGCGCCCGCCGGTGGGGTCGTTGAAGGTCAGCACCTCGGCGTCCGGGGTACCGGCCTCCAGCTGCGTCTCCCCCAGCGCGGCGAGGTCGATGCCGCGGGCCTTGAGGCGGGTGACGGCCGTCGTGCCGCGGTAGCGGGCGGCGGCGTTCGTGCCGGTCAGGACATCGGCGAGCACCTCGGCCTGCTCCCACGCGGGCTGGATCAGCCCGGCCGGGGCGCCGGGGTGGCGGGCGCAGTCGCCGAGAGCGTGGATGCGGCCGTCGCTGGTGCGCAGGACGTCGTCCACGAGGATTCCCAGGTCGACGTCGAGACCGGCGTCGGTGGCCAGGCTCGTCTCGGCGCGGACGCCGGCGGCGACCACGACCAGGTCGGCCGGGACGAGCGTGCCGTCGTCGAGCTTGAGGCCGTCGCCGGGCAGGTAGCGCGCGGCGGTGGCGCCGAACCGGAACGTCACACCCAGGTCGGTGAGCCGGCGGGCCAGCACGTGGCCGGCGGCCGGGTCGAGCTGGCGTTCCATGACGTGCCCGAGGGGGTGCACGACGGTCACCTGGTTGCCGCGTCCGGCGAGGCCGCGGGCGGCTTCGAGGCCGAGCAGGCCGCCGCCGAGCACCGCGACCGGCGCGCCGAAGCGGGCGGCGTCGAGGATCTTGGCGCAGTCGTCGAGGCTGCGGAAGGCGACCACGCCCGGCCCGGCTTCGAGGCCTTCGACCGGCGGGATCCACGGGTTGGCCCCGGTGGCCAGCACCAACGCGTCGTAGTCCACTGTGGACCCGTCGCCGAGTTCGACGCAGCGCTTCTCGCGATCGATGCGCGTGACATCGGTGCCGAGCCGCAGATCGATGTTGTGGCGGGCGGCCCATTCGTCGTCGTGCAAGCGGACGCTTTCGGCGCTCATCCCGCCGGCGACGACGGCCGAGAGCAGCACCCGGTTGTAGGCGGCGTGCTTTTCGGCGCCGAGCACGGTCAGCCGGACGCGCTCGGCGATCGGGTCGCGGCGGCGGATCTCGTCGGCCAGCCGGGCGCCGGCCATCCCGTACCCGACGATGACTACTTCACGGGGGCTCATGCGGCACCATCCACAGTAGACAAAGACACGGCACACACCTTGAACTCCGGCATCCGGCTGACCGGGTCGAGCGCCGGGTTGGTGAACAGGTTCGCGCGCTGCGCACCGGGGAAGTGGAAGGGCACGAACACGAGATCTGGTTTGAGGCTCTGCACGAACCGGACTTTGGCGATCGTCTCCCCGCGTCGCGAGCGGATCCGTGCCGGATCACCTTCTTCCAGCCCGGCGCGCTTGGCGGTGTCCGGGTGGACCTCGACGAACGCCTCCGGGACGACGTCGTTCAGCTCACCGATCAGCCGCGTCTGCGCGCCCGACTGGTAGTGCTGCAGCACGCGGCCGGTGGTGGCCTGCAGCGGGAACTCGTCGTCCGGCAGCTCGGCCGGGCCGGTGTATTCCCCGGGCACGAACCGCGCGCGGCCGTCCGCGTGGGCGAAGGCGTCGAGGAACATCCGCGGGGTGCCGGGGTGGTCGTTCTCCGGGACCGGCCAGTGCAGGGCCTCACCGTTGCGCAGCCGCTCATAGCTGACGCCGGAGTAGTCGGCGACACCGCCCTTGGAAGCCACCCGAAGCTCCTCGAACGCCGTCTCGGCGTCGGTCGGGAACCGGTCCGCCGGTTGGCCGAGCCGCCCGGCGAGTCCGTTGAGGACGTCCAGATCGGACCGGACGCCGACCGGCGGGTCGAGGGCCTTGCGCCGCAGCAGGACCCGGCCTTCGAGGTTGGTGAGCGTCCCGTCTTCCTCTGCCCACTGCGTGACCGGGAGTACGACGTCGGCGAGTGCGGCGGTCTCCGACAGCACGAAGTCGGCGACGACCAGGAAGTCCAATGCGGACAGTCGATCTTGGACGCGCGCCGAGCGCGGCGCCGAGACGACGACGTTGCTGCCGAACACCATCAGCGCCTTCGGGCCCCCGTCGGTGCCCAGCGCGTCCAGCAGCTCGGTGGCCGAGCGGCCGGGACCGGGCAGGCTGTCCGGGTCGACACCCCAGACGCCGGCGACGTACTCGCGCGCGGCCGGGTCGTCGAGCTTGCGGTAACCGGGCAGCTGGTCGGCCTTCTGACCGTGCTCGCGGCCGCCCTGGCCGTTGCCCTGGCCGGTGAGGCAGCCGTAACCGGAGCCCGCGCGGCCGGGCAGGCCGAGCGAAAGGGCGAGGTTGATCCAGCCACCGACGTTCGCGGTCCCGGTGGCGTGCTGCTCGGTGCCGCGGGCGGTGAGGAGGTAGGCGTTGCGGGCGCCGGCGAGCTTCGCGGCGGCGAGGCGCATGTCGGCGGCCGAGACGCCGGTGACGCGCTCGGCGCGTTCCGGCCACCACGACGCGGCGATCCGCCACACGGCTTCGAAGTCGCTGGTGCGATCGTCCACATAGGACCGATCGAGGTGGCCACCTTCGACGACGGCGTGCAGGATACCCAGCGCCAGCGCGAGATCCGTGCCCGGCGCGGGGGCGAGGTGGAGGCTCGCCAGCTCCGCGGTCGGGGTGCGCCGCGGGTCGACGACGATGAGGTCGGCGCCGCGCAGGTGCTGGGTGAACGGCGGCATCGTCTCGGCCGGGTTCGCCCCGGCGAGCAGCACGACGTCGGCGTTCTTGAGGTCCGTCACGGGAAAGGGCATCCCCCGGTCCGCGCCGAAGGCCTTGATCCCGGCCGCGGCGGCCGAGGACATGCAGAAGCGGCCGTTGTAGTCGATCTGCGACGTCCCGAGCGCGACCCGGGCGAACTTGCCGAGCAGGTAGGCCTTTTCGTTGGTCAGCCCGCCGCCGCCGAAGACCGCGATCGAATCCGGGCCGTGCGCCCGACGAAGTTCCCCGAGCTTCCGGGCGACGAAGTCGAGGGCGAAGTCCCAGCTGACGGGCTCGAGCGCGCCGTCCACCCGGATCATCGGGGTGGTCAGCCGCCGCGGCGACGTCAGCAACGAGCCGGCGGTCCAGCCCTTCTGGCACAGGCCGCCGGCGTTCACCGGGAAGTCCCGCGGCGTCACGCGGACGCCGTCGAGGCGCATCCCGCACTGCAGCGCGCAGTACGGGCAGTGGGTGTCGACCTGCGGCACGGGCACCTCCTCGGCGGCTCGGGGAATGCCCTGACGCTAAGGAGGCCGTGTTACTCGGAATCGACCGAATGTTTCAGGCAGTTGACATTACGGCGGGAACCACGCGGGCCAGGCGGTGAGGTCATGACCCGCGTCACAGGACGCCGCTGACCTCGCGCGCCGCCGCTCGCAGGCCGTCGAGTGACGCCTGCGTCGATCGCGGGTTCAACGCGTTCGACGCCAGCCGGAACAGGACCGCGCGCAACAACAGCTGCGGCCACTCCGGCAGGTGGGCCCAGCGCTCCAGCAGCTCCCGCGACGCGCCGCCCCAGGCCAGGGCGTCCACCGCGACGATCGCCGCGCCGTACTCGCCCGGGCGGTAGTAGGGCACGAAGTCGACGACGCCCGGGGCCGCGTCGCCGTCGAACAGCAGCCCGGCCAGCAGCTCGCCGTGGGCCACCTGCAGCGGCAGGCCGATCGGGCGGCGGGCACCGGCGAGGACCTCGAACCAGCGGCCGCCCTTCGTTTCTTCCAGCGGGACCTCGAGCTCTTCCCACGCGACGCGGTCGGCGATCGCGTCGACGTCCTTGCGCCCGGTGAGGTAGTCCGGCCGGGGCAGGCCGGTGGTCGCGCGGTGCAGCTTCACCGCGGCCAGTACCGACGCGTCCCCGCGGTGCTCGGGCGTGCCCGCCACGAACCGGGAGGCCGTCCAGCCGCCGACGATCCAGCGGCCGTCGGTCGAGCGGACCGGCTTCGCGACGCGCAGGCCCGGCTCGTCGACGTAGTCGAGCGCGCGGGCCGTCCACAGCGTCCTGGCCTTGTCGGTGACCGGCTTGAACACGAGGTCGCCGCAGCGCCACGCCGTCGAATCCGGCATCGGCTCGCTGCCGTCGTCGAGGCCGCCGAAGGCCGCGCAGACGTGCGCCGGAGGACGTTCGAGAGTTGTCCGCACAACTGCCGACGGTACCCGGCCGGGTGGTCCACGATCGAGAAGACGCGCTGGTCACACAGTGTTTTAGAACCTCGGCACGACTCGGACGAAACGCCGTGAAGGCCACCTTGAGGAACTTGAAGTTCCTCAAGGTGGCCTTCACGAACAACGACTGTCAGTAGGTCGGCAGGCTCGGGTCGATCTGCTTGGCCCAGGCCAGCACGCCACCGCCGAGGTGCGTCGCGTCCTTGAACCCGGCCGCGTGCAGCGCGGCGAGGGCCTCCGCCGAGCGCGCGCCCGACTTGCAGTGCAGGACGATCGGCTTGTCCTGCGGCAGTTCGGCCAGCGCCTCGCCCGAGAGGATGCGGTCCTTCGGGATCAGCGTCGCGCCCTTGATGTTGACGATCTCGTACTCGTGCTGCTCGCGGACGTCGATCAGGGCGAAGTTGTCGCCGTTGTCGAACTTGGCCTTGAGCTCGGCGGGCGTGATGGTGCTGCCCGACGCGGCCTGCGCGGCCTCGTCGGAAACCACGCCGCAGAACGCCTCGTAGTCGATCAGCTCGGTGATCTTCGGGGTCTCCGGATCCTTGCGGATCTTGACCTCGCGGTACTTCATCTCCAGCGCGTCGTAGCTGATGAGGCGCCCGAGCAGCGTCTCGCCGATGCCGGTGATGAGCTTGATCGCCTCGGTCACCATGATCGAGCCGATGGACGCGCAGAGCACGCCCAGCACGCCACCCTCGGCGCAGGAGGGGACCATGCCCGGGGGCGGCGGCTCCGGGTAGAGGTCGCGGTAGTTGAGGCCCTTGCCGTTCGGCGCGTCCTCCCAGAACACGCTGACCTGGCCCTCGAAGCGGAAGATCGAGCCCCAGACGTACGGCTTGCCCAGCAGCACCGCGGCGTCGTTCACCAGGTAGCGCGTGGCGAAGTTGTCGGTGCCGTCGACGATCAGGTCGTACTGCTCGAAGATCCCGAGCGCGTTCGACGAGTCCAGCCGGTCGGTGTGCAGGTGCACCTTGACCAGCGGGTTGATCTCGGCGATCGACTCCTGCGCGGAGGCGGCCTTGAGCTTGTCGATATCGGACTGGCCGTGGATGACCTGGCGCTGCAGGTTCGACTCGTCCACGACGTCGAAGTCGACGATGCCGAGCGTGCCGACCCCGGCCGCGGCCAGGTACAGCAGCGCGGGGCTGCCGAGGCCGCCGGCGCCGATGACCAGGACCTTCGCGTTCTTCAGCCGCTTCTGCCCGGCCACCCCGACGTCCGGGATGATCAGGTGACGGCTGTACCGGGCCACCTCTTCCTTGGTGAGCTCGGCAGCCGGCTCGACGAGCGGCGGCAGTGCTGACATCGGGTCCTCCATCTCGCGCGGATCGCGTCCATCCCACTATGCACAACGCGCGCGGGCGAATAAGCCTTCCCAGGTCCAGATGCTGGGAAGACCTACTGCGTTTTGGGAGTGGGGTTCGGCCAGGCGTTGGGCACGCAGGTGCGGCCGTCCTTGGCCACCTTGCCCTTGTCGCCGCCGGGGATGTCGTTGAGCATCGACACGTAGTTGTCGTCTACGCCGAAGGACTGCTGCATCATCACCGGCGCGGGCTGGCCGTCGCCGCCGCAGCCGACGTGCTGATTGCCCAGTGCGTGCCCGACCTCGTGGTTGATGGCGTACTGCCGATAGCCGGTCATGTCGGCGTTGAACGCCTTCGCGCCGCGTACCCAGCGGCCCAGGTTGATCAGCACCCGGCCCAGGCTCTTGCGGTAGCAGGACGCCTCGAACTTGATCTGGAAACCGCAGGCGTCGGCCCGGTGGGTGGTCTCCGGCGTGGTGAGGCTCACCTTGAACGACGGGTTCGGGAAGTTGGCGTCGACGCGCTGCAGCGCGATCTTGCCGTCCCAGGTCCAGCCCTTCTTGGGGTCGGACAGCGTGCCCTGGACGGCGGCCGCGAAAGCGTCGTCACCGGCGTAGCTGGCCGGGTCGATGCCGTCCTCGACCTCGACCGTGTAGGTGTAGAGGGTCCCGGCGCCGATCTTCGGGCCGCTGCCCGGCACGACGTGCCACTTCCCCGCGCCGGCCTGGGTGAACGGGGTGCCCTCGGGCAGGTCGGCCGTCGGCACCTTGAGGTCGACCGGCGTGGCCGGGTTCTCCGGGATGGCCTGCTCGCCGTTGCCGTCGATCGCGCCGCCCGCGGCGTCGCCACCCGCCGACTCGACGCCGGCGGGAGCGCCCTGCTCGGCGATCGGCTCAGCCGGGCTGTTCGCGGTGTTGACGACGACGAGCACGGTCAGCACGACGAGGATCGGCAGGGCGTAGACGCGCCAGCCGTAGGTCTTGGTGAACTTCGCGAGGCCGGCCTTCGGCGGCTCCGGCTTCTCGCGCGGGGTCTCTACGTGCGGCTTCCAGGAGGCGCTCAGCGGCTCGGCGCTGGTTCGCCGCCCGCCCGGGCGGTAGCGGTCCTCCCCGACGCGCTGGGCCGCCTGCCGGGCCGGGCGGTACTGGCCGGTCCGCGGGGCCTCTCCGGACTCGGGGGTGCCGTGCGGCACGCGGCGGGCCGACGCCCGGTGGGGCGTCCGCCGATCTTCGCCTCGCGCGTCGTGCTTCACCCGGTCCACCGCACCAGGGTGCCACAGCGCCACCGGACCGTTATCGGCGACTGGCGGTCCACCCGGGGAATTGTTGTCACCCGATCGGACTACCAGGTGCCGGCTTCGACGTGCTCCCACATGCCCAGGACGGCCTTCGCTACGACGATCGGCCGTTCCATCTGCGCCACGTGGCCCGTTCGCGGCAGGACGAGCAGCCGGGCCTTCGGGATCACGCGGGCCGTCCGCATGGCGCGTCTCACGGAAATGACCCGGTCCTCGCGACCCCAGACCACCAGGGTCGGGGCCTGCACCCGCGGGGCCGACGCCCACAGCGACGCCTTCCCGAGCGTCGACCACGCGCGGAAGATCGCGAACGTGCTGCGCGCCATGGCCGGCGCGGCCCACTCGAACCCGGCGCGGGCGCCGTGCTCCTCGGCCAGCTCGTCCAGCCGGCTCTCCGGGAACCGCGAGGGGTCGGCGAAGCACAGCTTGATCACCTGCGCGGCGCGTTCACGCGGGCCCAGGGCGGCCAGCTGCGCCCGCACCCGCGCGCCGACCAGCGGCAGGTACGCCAGCGCCATCCGCGGGTCCGACAGCCGCCGCGGGTCGGGGCGGCGGTCCGGCATGGCGGGCGAGATGAGCGTCAGCGTCTTCACCAGCTCCGGGCGCCGTTCGGCGATCAGCAGCGCGATGGCGCCGCCCATCGAGTTGCCGAGCAGGTGCACCGGCGCGCCGGCTGCGACAGCCGGGGCTCCGCCCCGGGCCGGGGGCTCCGCCACCCGAACCCCCGAAAAGCCGGTTTCGATGTGCCGCGCGACGACCTCGGCGTGGGCTTGGAGGCTGAAGTCGAAGCCGGCCTCGGGCTCGGAGCGGCCGAAGCCGGGCAGATCGGGCGCGGTGCCGCCGGCGACCGGCGCGAGCAGCGCGGCCAGGTCGGTCCAGTTGGTCGACGAGCCGCCGAGGCCGTGCACGTAGACGGCGGGCACGCCGTCCGGGCCCGGGGTGCGGCGGACGTGGAGCCGGGCGGTGCCGACCTCCTCGAACGTCGCCGGCCAAGCCGGGATCATCGGCTCGAGGGAGGGCAGCTCCCTCGACGAAAGGGGCACGTGCGTCAGCGGCGCCCGCGAGGTCACGGGGGTGTTCACGGATCCAGGATGCCCGACACTTGGCAAGGCATCCATACCGGCGAGTAATCTTCAGGTCGACTTCACGCGGTGGCGACCCCGCCCGTCGAAGGGGCGAAGACGGGAGGAAGAGCATGACGGAGATGACGCGGTTGCAGCAACGAGGGGTGCGGCTGCCCCGGACGGAGCGCCGGGCCCAGCTCCTCGCCGCGGCGCAACGGGTCTTCGCCGAGAACGGCTACCACGCGGCCGCGATGGACGAGATCGCCGAAGTGGCCGGTGTCAGCAAGCCGGTGCTCTACCAGCACTTCCCCGGCAAGCTCGACCTGTACATCGCGCTGCTGGAGAGCCACGTCGACGAGCTGGTCAAGCGCGTGCAGACGGCACTGGACTCGACCACGGAGAACCGCCAGCGCGTCCCGGCGACGGTCGGCGCGTTCTTCGACTTCGTCAGCGAGGACGCGGGCGCGTTCCGGATGGTGTTCGAGTCCGACCTGCGCGGCGAGCAGGCGGTCCAGGAAGCGGTCGACCGGGCGACGTCGGCGAGCGTGGACGCGATCACGGAGACGATCACGGCGGACGCGGGCCTCGACGAGGACAAGGCGCGGCTGCTGGCGGTGGGGCTGGTCGGGATGAGCCAGGTCAGCGCCCGGTTCTGGCTGCAGCACCACCAGTCGATGAGCCAGGAGGAAGCGGTGGCGCTGACGGCGAACCTGGCGTGGCGCGGCATCGGCGGCGGCTTCCCGCTCAAGGACTCCTGACCCGGATGTCATGAACGACTCTTTCATCGCGTCCGACGCCATGAAAGAGTCGTTCATGAGGTTTTGGGCGAGCCTTCAGCGGCGGGCGGCCACCCGGACCAGGGCGTTTACCTGCCGGGCCACTTCGAACGGGCGCTCCTGCGGCAGCATGTGCCCGGCTCCCGGATAGCGGACGAACTCCGCGTGCGGCAGCTCGTCCGCGATCACCTTCGCGTGGGATAGGGGACAGAGCCGGTCCTTCTCCCCCGCCAGCACCACCGACGGGACGTCGCAGAGCGCGCCCAGGCCGCCGACGCCGCGGTGGGCCGCGATCGCGTCCAGGAACCGTCCCGCGCTCGCCGGGTGCGCGCTCAGCAGCTGCTCGACGACGCTGTCCACCTGTGCCCGCCCCGGCCGGTCACCGAAGACCAGACGGCGCGCTCCGGACCGGACCACCCCCGGCCGCAGCCGCAGCGTGTCCGACCGCAGCCGGGCGAGCAGGCGGGCCACCCGCGGCGAGAAGCGCGTCACGCCGCGGCCGACCAGGCCCGGGAAACCCAGCGTCAGCTGGTCCATGTCGCCCGACGACGTCGCGACGAACGCCGCGCCCGCCAGCCGGTCGCGCACGAGAGCAGGGTGCCGTTCCGCGAGCACCATGAGCGTCATCCCGCCCATGGAGTGCCCGGCCAAGATCAGGGGCCCGGCAGGGACGCGGTCGGCGATCACCTCGGCGAGGTCGTCGGCGAGCCGGGCGATCGTCGCCGAGCCCGGGCGGGCGGGCGCCGAGCCGCCGTGGCCGCGCAGGTCGTAGCGCAGGACGCGCACACCGGGGTCGAGGTGCGGCAGCACGAAGTCCCACGTCCGGTGGTCCTGCGTCCAGCCGTGCACCAGCACGAGCGTCACCGCCGAGTCGGCGGGCCCGGACTGCGAAACGTGCAGCGCGGCGCCGTCGCTCGCGACGAACCGGTGCCCGGCCGATGGGTCGCGCAGCCGCGACGCGGTCGTCATCGGGCCGCCGGCAGCAGGAACGACTTGCGCCAGAAGTACTTCCCGGGCAGCCCGACCAGGCCGGACTCCTCCAGGAACGGCATGATCTTTTCCCCCGCCCACGCGATCGTCCCCTGCCAGTGCGGGTTGTTCAGCGCGGCCTCGACGCCGTCGCGCGGCCGGATCCCGACCGCCTTGTAGACGTCCGGGTTGATGAACGCCCGCGTCACGAAGTACGAGATGAGCGCGATGACGAACTGCTGGTAGGCGATCTCGGCCTTGGACAGCTTCGCCATGCCGCGCGTGACCTCTTCGCGGGCGAAGGTGACGTGCCGCGCCTCTTCCAGCACGTGGATCCGGTTGACCATCCGGACCAGCGGCTGGACGCCGTCGTCGTTCATCTGCTCGCGCTGCAGCCGGTCCAGGACCTCCTCGGCGACCAGGATCGCGCCGTAGCGCGCCGGGCCGTAGGAGATCGTCGGCATCAGCTTCGCGAGCTTCCGCAGCCACGGCACCGGGCCGTAGGCGGGGCAGCCGATCCGCGACGCCATCCGCGCGAACATCGTCGAGTGCCGGCATTCGTCGGCGATTTCGGTGAGGGCGAACTGCGCGTGCGCCGACGTCGGATCCTGCTCGTAGACCTCCTTGAGCAGCATCTGCATCAGGAGGATCTCGAACCACAGGCCGGTCGTCGCGACGCTCGCGACCTCGTGCTTGCCCAGCTCGATGCGCTGTTCCGGGGTCAGCTTGTCCCAGAGTTCGGTGCCGTAGAGCGAGGAGCGCTCGTCCAGGATGAAGCGCTTGCCCTCGACCAGGGGCGCCGTCCAGTCGATGTCGACGTCGGGGTCGTAGAACTTGTTCGCCGACGACTTGAGCAGGCGGTCCGCGGTCTTCTCGCGATCCGGTTCCTTCAGCGTCCGCGTCATCGCCGACACCCCTTCCAACATGTAACTTGAGGTAACAGTTACCTCTGGTAGCATGAGCCCCGTGATCGAACGTGTCAAGCGCTCCGGCAAGCAGTCCAGGTCGTCGTCCCGCGACGAGGAGGCGACCGGCGACGCCCGGCGCGACCGCTGGCGCAAGCACCGGATCGCCCGGCGCAAGGAGTTCGTCGAGGCGGCGCTGAGGGCGCTCGACACGCACGGTCCGGACCTCGGCATGGAGGACGTCGCCGCGGAGGCGGGCGTCACGAAACCCGTGCTGTACCGGCACTTCGACGACAAGGCCGACCTCTACGTGGCCCTCGGCCAGCGCGGCACGGAGATCCTCTTCGAGCGCCTGATCCCGGCGATCAACGCGGAGCTCGCGCCGGTCCCGCGGATCCGGATGGCCCTCGACGCGTTCTTCACGGTGATCGAAGAGCACCCGAACCTGTACCGGCTGCTGGCGCACGGGCGGCCGGAGAAGCCGGTGTCGTCGGACGTGGTGGCCGAGGACAAGGAACTGATCGCGACGGCGCTGACGGCGCTGCTGGGCGACTACATGCGGATGTTCACCATGGACTCCGGCGCGGCCGAGCCGTGGGCGCACGGGATCGTCGGCATGGTCCAGAACACGGGCGAGTGGTGGCTGGACCGCCGCTCGATGAGCCGCGACTCGGTGGTCGAATACCTGACCCAGATCATCTGGGCGGCGATCGATGGGCTGACCCGCCAGAACGGCGTCGTCATCGACCCGAACCTGCCCCTGGAGGCCAACAAGGTGGTCCAGCTGGGCCGCGCGAAGTCTTCGGAGTCCTTGGAGGAGACGTCATGAGCGAGCACGACGAAGACGGCTACAGCGGCCCGGCGACGCTGGTCGTCGACGGGGTTTCCCTGACGACGACGGTCGAGCTGCGTGGGTACTTCCAGCCGATCGACGGGTATTACCGCTGGTACGGCCGCGTCGCGGTCGACGACGAGCTGACGCGGCTGGCCGGCGGGAAGAAGAAGGCGGTTTCGATCCAGGCCGGTGAGTACACGGCGAGCGGGGAGCTGTCGGACCCGGACCCGTGGGGGCGGTACCGGATCATGGGCACGAGCACGCCGCCGTTCCACGTCCCGACGTCGCTGGAAGAGCTCAACGCCTGAAACGCCGTGAAGGCCACCTTCAGGAACTTCAAGTTCCTGAAGGTGGCCTTCACGGACTTCGGAACCGGCTCGGCCACCCCGCGCGGTGGCCGCACCGGCCGGCTCAGGGGTGGCGGGGGCCCGGAAGTTCGCGCCCGGGCAGCCAGCCGTTCGGGATGTCCGTCGCCCGCCACTTGCGGATGCTCAGGCGGACCGCCGTGACCAGGGCGTCGAGGAACGGCGCCGCCTCCGGGACCTTCGCCACGAGCAGCGAGCGCACCATCTGGTCGTCCTCGGCCGGGACGACCTCCGCGAGCGCCTGCGCCTGCAGGAACGGCTGCATCGGCGAGCCCGTCGACACCACCACCGAAACGACCGGGTTCTCCCGGACGGCAGCCAGTGTGCGGCCCCGGTCCTCGAGCACCAGGTTCAGCGTGAACGGCCCGGTTTCGGCGAAGTACACCCCGCCCACCCACGGGCCGTCGCTGCCCGAGGTCGCGAGGAACATCGACTTGTGCGCGGAAAGGGTGTTCCGCACGAGATCCGCCACGTCGCCGGCCATCGGCTCGACAGTGGTCATGCTGGCTGCTCCCGGAGGTCTCCGTCCGGGCCCCGTGGCCCGGATCGCCAGCCGAAGTTAGGCGGCGGAATCGCGACACTCCAAGGAACACGCACCGATCCGGTGAAAGCGCCCGCCCACCGGCGCGGCAGCACGAAGGCCACCCCGGAAAGTTCCCGGGATGGCCTTCGGCCGTTCAAGACGAGTCAGTCGCCGACGCCGAACCCGACCTTGCGGACGTCGGACGGGGCGATCTCGACGTACGCGATGCGGTCGGAGGGGACGATGTACTTGCGCCCCTTCTCGTCGCTGATGCGGAAGAGCCCGTCACCGGCCGTCAGGGCCTCGGCGACCAGCTTCTCCACCTCTTCGGGAGACTGGCCACTGGACACCACCAGCTCGCGCGGCGTGTCCTTGATGCCGATCTTGACCTCCACGTGGGACCTCCGCTGGAAATTCGTAAGGGATGTGCTCGGCAAGGCTAACCGAACCGGCTCGTTCCGGTGGCGCATGTCCGCGCCCGACCGCGTCGTCACTTCCGGGTACTCCATCGGGATCAGCCCAGGCCGAGCGCCTGCATGCGCTTCGTGTGCCCCTGTTGCAACCGCCGGAACAGCGCGGCGATTCCGGAGAGGTCGCCCGATCCGCCGATGATCAGCTCGGCCAGCCCGTCGCGCTCGGCGACGACGTACTGGGCCTGGGTCAGCGCCTCACCGAGCAGGCGGCGCCCCCACAGGGCGAGCTTGTCACGGGTCTTGGGGTCGGCCTCGATGCCGGCCGCGACCTCTCGTTCGGCGAAGGCCGAGTGGCCGGTGTCGGCGAGCACGGTGAGCACGAGGTCCTTGGTCTCCGGGTCGAGCCAGCTGGCGATCTCCCGGTAGAGGTCGGCGGCCAGCCCGTCCCCGACGTAGGCCTTGACCAGCGACTCCAGCCACGACTTCGGCCGCGTCGAAGCGTGCCAGGCGTCGACCTGGGCCACGAACGGCGTCATCGCGTCTTCGATCTTGACGTCGTGCGCGGCGAGGTGCTGGGCGAGCAGGCCGTAGTGACCGATCTCCGCGGCCGCCATCTGCGCCAGCGCGGCGCGCCCGGCCAGCGTCGGGGCACTGCGCGCGTCTTCGGCCATCCGGTCGAACGCGGACAGTTCGAGGTAGGCGATCACACCCAGAAGGTCTACGACGCCTTCGAGTGTCTCTTTCGGCTCGGTCACGGGGGCAGGGTATCGCCGAAGCACCCGGGCGTGTCGGGACGAGACCGATCACACGGGTTCCGGCGTGCCGGGTACTGTCGAAAAACTGCTGACCAGGTACACTGCGAATGATATAGAAGCTTCCGTACGCCATACCGGCGTCGGGATCAGGCAGGTCACGTGGCTTGCCGACGTACTGCAATGTGCGTGCACGCCTCTTCCGGCATTCCCGGGACGGACCGGTTCCGCGCTTGAAGATCAGCGCCAGGGACCAGGGTTTACTCCCGGTCGAGTGTCGAGCGGACCCAGGGCTGTGCGCGCTGGTCACGAGAGAGGCGATCACCCTGACCGCAGAAATTCCCACAACCGAACAGACCCCCGCCGTCGCGCTGGAACACAGCGAGACCGGCCCGGCCGCGCTCGACATCTCGCACCCGCTGCAGGCGGGCGTCGAGGTCGAGCCCGAAAACCCGACCTTCGCGTCCTTCGGCGTCAAGCCGGAGATCGTCAAGGCTCTCGGCGAGGCCGGCATCGAGCGCACGTTCGCGATCCAGGAGCTCACCCTCCCGCTCGCGATGGCCGGCGACGACCTCATCGGCCAGGCCCGCACCGGCATGGGCAAGACGCTGGGCTTCGGCGTCCCGCTGCTGCACCGCGTCGAGGTGCCGGGCGACGGCACTCCGCAGGTGCTCGTCGTGGTGCCGACCCGCGAGCTGTGCATCCAGGTCGCCAACGACCTCAAGGGCGCCGGCAAGCACCTCGGCATCCGCACCCTGGCCATCTACGGCGGCCGCCCGTACGAGCCGCAGATCGAAGCCCTGCGCAAGGGCATCGAAGTCGTCGTCGGCACCCCGGGCCGCCTGCTCGACCTGGCCGAGCAGCAGCACCTGGTGCTCGGCAAGGTCCGCGGCCTGGTGCTCGACGAGGCCGACGAGATGCTCGACCTGGGCTTCCTGCCCGACATCGAGCGCATCCTGCGGATGGTGCCGGACGAGCGGCAGACGATGCTGTTCTCGGCCACCATGCCCGGCCCGATCATCACGCTGGCCCGCACGTTCCTGCGGCAGCCGACGCACATCCGCGCCGAAGAGAACGACGCGAGCGCGATCCACGAGCGCACCACCCAGTTCGTCTACCGGGCGCACTCGATGGACAAGCCCGAGGTGATCGCCCGCGTCCTGCAGGCGAAGGACCGCGGCCTCACGATGATCTTCAGCCGCACGAAGCGCACCGCCCAGAAGGTGGCCGACGACCTGGTCGAGCGCGGCTTCGCCGCGGCGGCCGTGCACGGCGACCTGGGCCAGGGCGCGCGCGAGCAGGCGCTGCGCGCGTTCCGCTCCGGCAAGGTCGACGTCCTGGTCGCGACCGACGTCGCGGCCCGCGGCATCGACATCGACGACGTCACGCACGTCATCAACTACCAGTGCCCGGACGACGAGAAGACCTACGTCCACCGCATCGGCCGCACCGGCCGCGCGGGCCGCACCGGTGTCGCGGTCACCCTCGTCGACTGGGACGAGATGCCGCGCTGGAAGCTGATCTCGGACACCCTCGGCCTCGACAAGCCGGAGCCGGTGGAGACGTACTCGTCGTCGCCGCACCTGTTCGAAGACCTGGGTATCCCCGCGGGCAAGACCGGCCGGCTGCCGCTGGCCAACCGCACGCGGGCGGGCCTGTCGGCCGAGGTGGAAGAAGACCTGGGCGGCAAGCGCCGCGGCCCGCGTGGCCGGGGCAAGCCTGGCGAGACGACCCCCTCGGAAGACGCGCCGCGCAAGCACAACCGCACCCCGCGCAAGCGGACCCGCGGTGGTTCGCAGGCGGGCGAGGCGGCCGAGGCCGCGGACAACGCCGCCGCCCCCGCTTCCTCGGACGACGCTCCTGCTTCGGAAGGCCGCACCCGAGCGCGTCGCCGCACCCGCGGCACCGCGCCCGAAGCGACCGGCCCGGCCACCGAGAAGGAAGCCGGCGACAACGCCGAGCGGCCCGCTCGGCGGCGCCGCCGTCGCCGTCCCGCCGCGACATCTGATACACCTGCGTCGGCAGACTGAACCTGAGCGCGGGGGTCCGGGCACGTGAGCGACGTCGAGAAGGCGCCTGAAAACGCGCCTGAAGAGACCCCTGACTACGGCTCGGAGGACGTCCTCGAGGACGTCGAAAGCACTCCGCCCGCCCCGCGCGTCAAGGCGCGTCGCTCGCCTTGGAACCGCGGGCGGGACCGGGTGATGGCCGCGCTGGTCGCGGTGGCCGTGGCCGCCGTCGCGCTGGTCGTCGGCATGACGAGCGACAGCGCGGCGACCGACCGCACCGAAGCGGCGGCGCCTCCGCCGTTGCCCGCGGCGCCGGACAAGGTGCCCGGCTCGCTGGCCGAGCTGTGGAGTGCCCCCAGCGGCGCGACGCCGGTCCCGGTGGTGGCGGGCGACGCGGTGGCGACGGCGGACGGCGGCGAGGTCGCCGCCCGCGACCCGCTGACCGGGCAGATCCGCTGGCACTACACGCGTGACCTGCCGTTGTGCACGATGAACGAGACTTGGGGGCGGCTGAACGCCGTCTTCGCCAAGTCCGAGGGTTGCAGCGAAGTCACGCAGCTGGACCCGGGCACCGGCCGGATCACGGCGCAGCGCAACGGCAACGCGGAGCTGGGCACGCGCCTGGTCGGCGACGGCTCGCACGTGACGGCGACGGGCAAGAAGCTCCTCACGACGTGGCGCGACGACCTGGTGCAGAGCGCCGAGTACGGCCAGGTCCCGGCGCTGGTCAACGCGGGCAAGCAGCCCCGCACCGGCTGCACGTACGGCACGGTCGCGGCGGGGTCGGGCAAGGTCGGCGTGATCGAGCGCTGCCCGGGCGACCCGGCCGACCGCCTGACGGTGTACAAGGCGGCGCCGGAGAAGGACGACGAGCCTTCGGTGGCGTTCAGCAGCGTGCTGGCGGGCAAGCGGGCCCGGGTGATCGCGATGTCCGGCGACCTGACGGCGGTGGTCCTGCCGGAGCAGAAGCTCCTGGTGGTCTACAACGGCGACGGTTCCCAGCGCGCGGCCTATCCCTTGGACGTGCCGGCCGCCGATCTGGCGCAGGACCCGGCGGGCGGCGTCGAAGCGACTACTCAGACCACGCAGAACATGTACTGGTTCAGCGGGTCGAAGGTGCTGGCGTTGTCGCGCGACGACCTTTCGCCGCGATGGACGCTGAGCAGCGCTTCGGGTCCGGGGATTTCGTTCGCGCAGCAGCTGGTGGTCCCGATCAAGGGCGGCTTGGCTGTGCTGAACGAGAACGACGGCTCGACGATCCGCACGGTGGGGGTGGACCGCCGGGGGTACGCCGGGGTGGTCCGGCTGGGCGCGGCGGGCCCGGTCCTGCTGGAAGAGCGCGGCAACACACTGACGGCCCTGAAGTAACCGGCGCCGGCTCAGGTGAGCCAGAAGAGGGTCAGGGCCGAGACGGTGAACAGCACGACCGCCAGGCCGGCACCCGCGGCCGGGACACCGTTGCGGCGGTCCGCGACTCGCTGGGCCAGCAACGCCAGGATCGCCGCCACCGGGTGACCGATCAGCAGCACGGCGCCGGGGCCTGGCGCGCCCGTGTAGAGGTCGATTCCCGCGACCACGAGGACCGCAATGGCCAGGACCGTGAGACCGGCCGCGAGTGAGCCGGTGAATCCGCGCCACCAGCGGCCGCCTGGTTTTGCCGGCTTGGTGCCATCGGCCGAAGTGATGTCCGCCGGCTCGATCAGCTCGGGTTCGACACGGTCCTGAGGCACCGTCTGCGCCTCGGCCACGGCGGGTGCCGTGGCCGGCGGCTCGGTCGGCTGCTGTGCCTCGGCCACGCCGGGCCCAGCCGCCGGCGGCTCGGTCTGCTGCCGCGGAACGTCCGGCGCAGTCACCTCGGCTTCGGACGCGCTCGCCGGGGTGGGCACCGTGGCCAGTTCGTCGGTGTCCGGTGAAGCCACTTTCCCTCCCTGTCAGGGCGCGAGCAGGTCCCACGGCTGCATCTGCGGGGCCGCTTCCTGCCCCGCCTTGCAACTCGGCCGGAAGTCGCACCAGGCGCAACGGCGGTCCGGGCGGGGCGGGAACAGCACGTCCTCCTCGCCGCCCGCGTCCAGGGTATCCGTGGCCAGCCTGAGGTCTCCGGCGGTCTCGTCGGCGCGTTGCAGGTGCCTCCGCAGGCTCTCCGGCGTGTGCTCGGCCGCCGCGATCGTGCCGGTCGGGAGGTGGTGCAGCTCGACCGTCGTGCACGGCATCCGCAACGTCCGCGCCGCCGCCACCGCGTACAGCGCAAGCGCTTGCGATGCCCGGGCCTCGTACTCGTCCGGTGGCCGACGGCCCGTTTTGTAGTCCACGATGACCAACGCGCCGTCACGCGCGTCGATGCGGTCCGCCCGGCCCTCGATGATCATCGACGGCTTCTCCCCCGGCGCCGGGCTCACCGGCGCCGACACCCACCGCTCGAGCCCGACCGGGTCGTGCGTGACGTCGTTGTCCTCGACGTACTCCGCCACCCACCCCTTCGCGCGCGCCCGGTAGCGCGCCGCCTGCTCGTCGCTCTCGAAGCCCGCGTCCTTCCAGTACTCCGCCACCAGCGCGACCGCCCGCTGCGGCACCCGCTTGAGCACCGGCAGGTCGAACAGCGCCCGCAACGCGTTGTGCACCACCGCGCCGAGCGTGCTGTGCGCCCACGGCCCGGTGCGCTGCGGGGTCGGCCGTACGAGGTACGCGAGCCGGTACCGGCGCGGGCAGTCGTCGAAGGTGGCCAGCCGCGCCGGCGACACCTTCGTGAGCCGCACCGGTTGCGCGACGCCGAAGTCGAACCCCATCTGCTCCTTCACGCCGCCCACGCTACGCACCACCACCGACACTTTCCGCGCCGGACCACCACGCAAAGCCGTGAAGGCCTCCTTACCGGCCATAAGAGCCGGTAAGGAGGCCTTCACGGCTTTTCCTACCGCACCACGAGGACCGTGTGCGTCCCGCCGGAAACGGCCAGCGCGCCGCCGGCCGCCGCCCGCATCGGGCGGCCGTCGAGCAGCACCAGGCGGCCGGCGGGAACCACCAGCGAACCGGACGTCCCGCGCGGAGCCGTCACCGTCACCGAGAACACCGAGCCCTGCTGAGTCCACGAAGCCGACAACGCGCCCTTCGGCGTCGGCACCGCTCCGCGCGCCCAGGCAACAGAACCCGGGTGCGGCGAAACCGTCCAGGTCGCGAAGCCCGGCGAAGTCGGCGAGACGCCCAGGAGCTCGTTCGTCAACGCAGGCACGACGCCGGTCGACCAGCCGTGCGCGGCCGACGTGTACCCCTGCTCGTAGTGTGACCCACCCTCACCGATGCCCTCCCACGCCGTGATGCCCGGGTCGTGCGTGGTCATCCAGCCGTACATCCGCTTGATCTGGTCGATCGCCGACGCCGCCTGCCCGGTCCGGAACCGCGCCTGGATCTCCGGGAACGACGTGAACGCGTACACGCGCTTCGTCCCGTCGGCGACGAGAGTGTCGTTGTCCATGAACGGATTCCCGTAGGGCAACGCACCCGCCGCGAGCCGCGCCAGCGCCGAAGTGGCCTGCGACGGCGAGGCGATGCCGGCCAGCACAGCCTGGCTGTTGCCGTCCTGCCCGTGGCGCACCGCGCCCGTCCCCGAGTCGAGGTAGGCCCCCGCCGCCGGGTCCCACAGGTACTGGTTCACCGCCGCCGCGACGCCGGAAGCCCGCGAAAGCCACCGATCCGCGTCGGCCGCGTGTCCCGTCGCCCGCGCGAGGCCCGCCGCGCCCTGAAGCGCCCGGACGTACAACGCGTTGTAGTACGTCACTTCGCCCGTACGCGGCAGGAACGCGTAGTCGCCGTAGCCACCGGTGCCGTTAAGGCCCTTCGCGAGCAACCCGCGCGAATCGGTGACCGACGGGTACCACGCGTCGAGCGTCTTCACGAGGTTCGAGTAGTACGAAGACGCGTACGCGGTGTCGCCCGTGTAGAGCACGTAGTCCCAGCTCGACGTCACCCACCAGAGCGGATAATCGAACAGCGGCAACGTGTAGTCGTTGATCGACGCGGGCGGGATCCAGCCGTCGGCCCGCTGGTGGTCGGCCAGGTCGGCGAGCACGTTGCGAGCCGCCGTGCCGTCCTGGTGCGTCAGGTACTCCGTCAGCCCGGACACGGCGACGTCGCCGACGTACGGGTCCCGGTCGCGCTTCGCGCCGTCGTGCAGCACCAGTTTCCCGTCCAGCGACGGCGAGAACGCGCCACGCGGGTCCACATCGGACTCCCGGAACGTGTCCATGCCCAGCTCATTGGTGTAGGACGCGGCGTACCAGTATTGGTTGAGCTGCTCGTCCGACGACTCGAACCAGCCGCGGTAGCTGGCCGGCGTGCCGAGGAACGGCGTGAAGTCGAGTGAGACGCCGGTGATCCGGACCTCACCGGAGGGCTGGGTGAGCGGCGCGTCCGACGCGAGCGCGTCGAGGCTGATCCGCAGGTAGCGGAAGCCGCGCAGGCCGTCCGCGCACACCTGCGTGCCGCTCTGGCAGCCCTTCGTGTCCCGCCAGACGCTCGGCGTCGCCGGCACGGCGATCTGGTCGCTGCCCGGCCCGCCGGAGAAGTCCGAGCGCGAGAAGTCGGAGCGTTCCCCCAGGTACTGCTGGGTTTCCGACGTCGAGACCCGGATGCCAGGGTGGTTCGCCGACGCGCCCGCGAAGGAGATCTTCGGGTACCCCGCGACGACCTTGCCGAAGTCGACCACCGCGACCGGCACCGGCGGGTCGGCGACCAGTCCGGGCCAGACCTCGGTGACCCGGCTGAACTCGCCCGACGGCGTCGCCTGGTCCTTCGTCACGGTGATCCGGACCTGCGTGGTCGTCACCGCACGGTCGAAAGCCACCGCGCGCTGCACCGCGGTGTTGCCGGTGACGGTCGCCGCCACCCGCCACGCGCCCGCGTCCAGCACCTCCACGGTGTAGTCCTGCGGCACACCGTCCACACTGGACAGAACCGTGACGCCGGGGAGCGCGACCGGCGTGGCCGAGGTGATGGTCAGGACGTCCGGGTAGGCGCCGATCGTGTCGTCGTTCCAGAAGGTGTCCGGGTCGCCGTCGACGGCGTTGCCGGGCACGTACGTTCGCGGCTGGCCGTTCCCGCCGTTGTTCGGCGCGTGGAACGACGACGCGGCCGCCGTCGTCCCCGCGGGCCAGGCCGGCTTCGGTGGCGGCGCCTGCCGCTTGAACGTCGCGACACCCCGGTCGAGCAGGCCGTCCGGGTTCGTGACGTCACCGGTGGTGGACAGCACCTTCACCGGCCGGACGTCCCGGCTCGACGGCGCGACGACGTACTTCTGCCAGCTCGGACCGGGCAGGGCGGTCGCCGCGGGCGCCGCGACCACGCCGCTCGCCACCAGGACCGTGACCGGCAGGATTGCTCTGAGCCACTTCATCGAGGCCTCCGAAAACCGACGCAGGACGGTTGAAACGATTCAAACGCTGGGCTGGGATTCAGGCTGCGGGAGGCGTGCCAACGATGTCAACGAAGCCGGCGGTTCCTGTCCGGCAGGACAACCCGAAAGGCGGGGTCAGCTGCCGCCGTCGATGAAGCCGCGCACGGAGTTCGCGACGAGCTCCACGGCGATGGCCGCGAGCAGCAGGCCGGCCACCTTGGCCAGCAGCGTGATGCCGCTTTCCTTGATCAGCCGGATGACGACGCCGGAGTAGCGCATGCAGATGTAGATCACGAAGTGCGTGGTGATGATCGCCAGCGCCAGGGCGATGTACGCGCCGATGTGGCCGTCGGCCTGGCGGACGAACACGATGGTCGCGGCGATCGCGCCGGGCCCGGCCAGCAGCGGTGTGCCGAGCGGGACGAGCGCGACGTTGACGTCCTCCGTAGCCGCCTCGGCCTCGTGGCCGCTGCCGGTCAGCAGCTGCAGTGCGATGAGCAGGAGCAGCAGGCCGCCGGCGCCCTGCAGGGCCGGGATGCCGATGCCGAGGTAGGACAGGATCGCCTGGCCGGCGACCGCGAACAGGGTGATGACCAGCAGCGACACCAGGACGGCCTGCCGGGCGGCGCGCGCCCGCGTCGCCAGCGGCTTGCGGCCGACGAGGCTGAGGAACACCGGCACGGTGCCGGGCGGATCCATGATGACGATCAGGGTGATCGTCGCGCTCATGAAGAGCTTCGCGTCGAAGACGTCGGCGATCGCCATGTCAGCCCTTCACGACCTGGTAGCCGGTCGCGCGCGAAACGAGCTCCTCGAACTGCCCGGCGTCGGTGGTGCACTCGCCGAGCGCGATCGTCTTGTTCGTGCCGTGGTAGTCGCTGGACCCGGTGACGAGCAGGCCGAGCTCGCCGGCCAGCTCGCGGGTCCGGACCCGCGTCGCCGGGTCGTGGTTCGGGTGGTCGGCCTCGACGCCGGTGAGCCCGTGCGCGGCCAGCTCGGCGAGGGTGTCCTCGCTGATCGTGGCGCCGCGGCTGAAGGCGAAGGGGTGTGCGATGACCGTGACGCCGCCGGCCGCGGCGATCATGTCGATGGCCTCCTCGACCGGCGTGTCGCGGCGGGCGACGTAGTAGCCGCGACGGGGGCTGAGGTAGTCGGCGAAGGCCTCGTCGACGGACTTGACCAGCCCGGCCCGGACCAGCGCCTGGGCCAGGTGCGGACGCCCGGGCGGCGAGTCCTCGGGGAGCAGGCCGAAGATCTCGTCGGCGTCGACGGGGAGGCCGTCGGCGGCCATCCGCTCGGCCATCCGGCGCAGCCGCGTGCGGCGCTCGACGCGCAGCCGGGTCTGCTCGGTGACGACGGGCTCGGACGTCGGGTCGAAGAGGTAAGCCAGCAGGTGGACGCTGATCTGGCGGCCGGTTTCGGGGTCGATCGACACGGTCGACAACTCGGCGCCGGGGACCAGCGTCAGGCCTGGCGGGATAGCCGCGGTGGCCGGGGCCCAGCCCGCGGTGGTGTCGTGGTCGGTGATCGCGACGACGTCGAGCCCGGCACTCGCGGCCGCGGCGACGAGCCCGGCCGGCGTGTCGGTGCCGTCGGAAGCGGTGGAATGGGCGTGCAGGTCGATGCGCATCGTGTCCATTGTCGACGATGCGCTACGTCACAGGTGCGGCGGGACGGCTCAGCCGACGGGCTTCTTGCCCCGGGCGGCTCGCTGGGCCTTGATCATCGAGAAACGCTCGGCCTGCTTCTGCTTGTCGCCGAAGACCAGCTCGGAGATCGTGTCGTAGAACTCTTCGGCCCGCGGCAGGTAGTCGATCCTGTTGAGCGCCTGGATCTGACCGGCCGACTCCACGACCATCGTGCCGTAACCCATCATGCGGCCGGTGGCGGTGCGCACGAAGCTGAGGTCGGTGACCTTGCTGATCGGCATCATCAGCACCTTGGTGGTGAACACGCCGGTGGTCATCACGAACCGCTTGTCGGTGACCACCAGCCGCTCGACCCACCACTCCATCACCTGGTAGGCGAAGCGCAGCACGACGATCAGCGCGACGTACCAGAGGAGGTTCTGGCCGATGTACAGCGCCGGTGGCAGCAGGTAGGACACCAGGACGCAGACGGCCAGCAGTGCGGCCGCCTCGAAGGTGTCCCACAGCAGCACCGCCCAGTGGCGGCGGATCCGGATGACCCGCCGCTCGGTGTCGAGGAGGTACTCGTCGGGGTCGCGTGGCGCGAACATGGTTCGAGGGTAGCCCCGCGATCAGCCCTTGAACACGTTGCTGACGAAGGTGATCACCGATTCGGCCGAGTCCCGGAGGAAATCGACGATGTTGCCGACAAGGCCCGCGGCCTGACCCGGCTGGGCAATGACGAAGAACAGCACCAACGCGATACCGGCGAGGCCCGCAATCTTCTTCACGTTCACCGCGATCAAATCCCGTCTCTTACGGTGACACCGGACAACAGCAGAAATCCTGACTTTTACGTTGTACCGCACTGAACAGGCACACGGGAGGGAAGTCCCGCGCTTGGGGCAGCACGCGGTCCGAAGTGTAGCGTATGGCTACTCTCCGTGTACAGGACATCCGTTTTCACTTCGGTCACGTCTACCCTTCGGGACATGGAAGCCCCTGGGGACACCACGATCCGCTGTGTCGGCGGGATAGCGTTCGACCCGCACGGCCGCTTGCTGCTCATTCGCCGGGCGAACGACCCCGGTTCGGGGCAATGGTCGCTGCCGGGTGGCCGAGTCGAACCGGGCGAAACGGACAAAGAGGCAGTAGTCAGGGAGCTTTTCGAGGAGACGGGACTCGACGTGATTCCCGGCACAGTGGTGGGCACGGTGACCCGGGGGCCGTACGAGATCCACGACTACTGGTGCACGGTGGCCGGCGGGGTTCTCACGGCAGGTGACGACGCTTCGGACGCGCGTTGGGCCGATGCGGCAGACCTTTCGGCGCTCGAGGCGGACGGGGCCCTGGTGGACCTCCTTCACGTCACGCTCCGCGACTGGGAAGCGCTTCCGCGGGCCTGAAAAGCCGTGAAGGCCCCCATAACGGCTATAAGAGCCGGCAAGGAGGCCTTCACGGCTCACGTCAAAGCGGCAGCCAGGTCATCCGCTGCCCGTGCGGTGCCGTACGGGCCAGCGCGTGCGCTTCCGCCTTCCCGCCCTCCCAGCGGACCACGCCGAGTGTCGCCGAGCCGTCGGCGCCGGCCAGATCGTCCCGGCCCGGCAGGACCAGCTCCAGCCCGGCGCCGTAGAACTCCTCCGACACCCACCACAACGGCCGCGACGCCGCCAGCGAAGCCAGCTGCGCGACGAACTCCGAACGCCGCTCGGCCGGGAAGTACGCCAGAGCGTGGCTCGTCACCACCACCAGCGGCCCCTCCAAGGTCGCGGCAGCGGCGTCCAGGTCGTCGACGCCGTCCCCGGCGATGAGGCGAGGCCGGTGCTTCGCCTGCTCGGCCGCCGCCGTCCTCAGGAGCCGGATGCGGTCCGGCTGATCGGCCCAGACGCACGCCTCCAGCCACGCCAGCTCGTCCTCGTCCGACAGGTCCACCGGCGCCCGGTCCAGCCCCGCCCGGTCGAGCAACGCGAGCTTCTTCGGCAGCTTCGGCGCCGCCGCGCCGGGTGCCAGGTCCAAAGCGCAGTGCAGGCCGACCGACGTCTTCGCCGGGCCCGCCGTCAGCTGCTCGCCGCCGTCGCACTGGTAGCGGTAGCCGAAGCGGTCCAACCCCAGCAGGAGCCCCGCGCTGCAGCCGACCTCCAGCAGCGAAACCTTCCCGCCCGCCTCCTTCGCCGCCCGCGCGACGCCCGGGTACAGCAGCGCCGCCCGCCGGACCTCGTTCGTCTGCGTATAACGCGACGAAATCAAGGCACGTGCCTTGTCGGAACGCTCCAGCAGGAACGACCGGAACAGCGGCCAGGTCTCCGAGTCGACGCCGTCGAAGCCGCCCAGCGACGGGTAGTACCGCGAAAGCGGGTGGATGGGGTCGGCCTGCACGAGCCGGTGCGCCGTCGCCATCAGCAGCGTCCCGCGCACCTCGCCGTCGCGGGCGGCCGAGAGCAGGCCCGCCACGTCGTCGTCCTCGGCCGCCTGCAGCGCCAGGTGCTCGTACAACGGTGAAACGCCGCGGGCCTCGACTTCCGCGAACGTGCGGAGGATGCCCTTGATCGCGTCCAGGTCCATCAGCGCCTCATTTGTGCAGAGCTCATTCGTGCGGCACCGGCCGGCCCGGCTGCTCCCCGCCCCGAGTTTCCCCGTAGGAGCGCTTCGGCACCATCACCTTCCGCCGGAAGGTGCACACGATCAGGCCGTCCTGCTTGTAGCCGCGGGTCTCGACGTACACGACGCCGCGGTCGTCCTTGGACTTCGACGGCGTCTTGTCCAGCACCTCGGTCTCGCCGTAGATGGTGTCGCCGTGGAAGGTCGGCTTGACGTGCTTGAGCGACTCGACCTCGAGGTTCGCGATGGCCTTGCCGGAGACGTCGGGCACGGACATCCCGAGCAGCAGCGAGTAGACGTAGTTGCCGACGACGACGTTCTTGCCGAAGTCGGTCGTCTCTTCGGCGTAGTGCGCGTCCAGGTGCAGCGGGTGGTGGTTCATGGTGATCAGGCAGAACAGGTGGTCGTCGTATTCGGTCACCGTTTTGCCCGGCCAGTGCTTGTAGACCGCACCGACCTCGAACTCCTCGTAGTACCGCCCGAACTGCACTCGTCTCTCCTGTTCCGCGTAACACCGCGTGAGCCTGGTACGACACGTATCCGTGGTGAGGAGTACCCTCAACCATTGGTTCTCGTGCGTCAACGCGAGCCGTACCACTCTGCACCCGGCCCGGAGGAGGTGAGGAACCCGATGAGTAGTGGCGATAGTCCGCTCCCTAGTAGTCCCAGCGTTCCCACCTCACGGGTCGTCTCCAGGTAGGCCTTCTCTCTCGGGGAACGCTGGTGTCGCCGGGCGGACGCGTTCCGCCCTGGTCAGTCGTCTCGCACGACCACGCACGACGCCCAGGAGATCCCATGCCTGCCATTCCCTCGCTCGGCGGCCTTCGCGGCCGCGGCAACAAGGGCGCCGTCCCCGTCCGTCCGGTCCCGGTGCCGCTGTCCGCGTACGTCGTGGACTGCGCGGTGTACGTCGCGGGCGAGCGCCTGCCCGGCCGCTGGACGCACATCGAAGCCATCAAAGAGGTCCGGAAGCGGCACGAGGGGTTCGTCTGGATCGGGCTGCACGAGCCCGACTCCCAGCAGATCCAGGGCATCGCGGAGACGTTCGGGCTGCACGAGCTGGCCGTCGAGGACGCCCTCGAGGCGCACCAGCGGCCGAAGCTGGAGCGCTACGACGACACGCTCTTCCTGGTGGTCAAGACCGTCCGGTACGTCGAACACGAGTCACCCACAACGGCGAACGAGATCGTCGAGACCGGCGAGCTCATGGTGTTCCTCGGCCGGGACTTCGTGATCACCGTCCGCCACGGGAACCACTCCGGCCTGGCGCGCCTGCGCCGCGAGCTCGACGACGACTCCGAGCGCCTGCAGCTCGGCCCGGCCGCGGTCGTGCACGCGATCGCCGACCACGTCGTCGACCACTACCTCGACGTCACGGGCCGCATCGAGAACGACATCGACGTGATGGAGGCGCAGGTTTTCGCGCCGCGTTCGCAGGTCAGCGCCGAGCAGATCTACCTGATGAAGCGGGAGGTCCTGGAGCTGCGCCGGGCGGTGATGCCGCTCGCGACGCCGATCCAGCGGCTGGCCGAGGGCTACACGCGGCTCGTGCCGGACGAGGTCCGCTCCTACTTCCGCGACGTCGCCGACCACCTCACGACCGTGTCCGAGCGGGTGGCGGCGTTCGACGAGCTGCTGTCCACCCTGGTCGACGCGACGGTCGCGAAGATCTCCCTGCAGCAGAACACCGACATGCGCAAGATCACGTCGTGGGCGGCGATCATCACCGTGCCGACGATGATCGCCGGCATCTACGGGATGAACTTCGACTACCTGCCCGAGCTGCACTGGAAGTTCGGGTACCCGCTGGTGATCACCGTGATCCTGGCGATCTGCCTGTTGCTGTACCGAATATTCCGGAAGAACGGCTGGCTCTAGGTCCCCTTCCTCCCCACCGGAATCCTTCGGAGAACCGCCATGTCCAGGATGTTGTCCAACCTGAAGTTCTGGGCGCTCACGCTCAGCGTGCTGTGGATCGTCGTCATCACTTTCGTCATCGTCGCCGACCCGGGGTTCGCGCACGGGATGAAGTAGTCCCCGGCGTCGTACCCTGGGGCCATGCCGAAAGCGCTGGTCGTCTCCGACGAGGTCGACGAGCGGCTGTGGACCGACGCGGTCCGCGCCGTCGCCGTCGACCTCGTCATCGGCGCCGGCGACCTCCCCTACGACTACCTCGCGTTCCTGGCCGGCGCGCTCGACGCGCCGTGCGTGTTCGTGCCCGGCAACCACGACCCGGACCTGAGCGGCTACACGCGCTACGGCGGGCTGTCCATGAAGGACGGTTTCCCGACGGTCTGGCCGGGCCCGGCGGGCGGCGTCAACGCCGACGGCCGGGTCGTCGACGTCGCCGGGATCCGGTTCGCCGGGCTCGGCGGCTCGATCCGCTACAACGACGGGCCGAACCAGTGGACGCAGCGCCAGCAGGCCCGCCGGGCCCGCCGCCTGGTGCGCCGCGCGAAGTGGCGTCGACGTCGTGACGGCCGTGCCGTCGACATCCTGCTGACGCACTCGCCGCCGCTGGACCTCGGCGACCGGGCGGACCCGCCGCACCGCGGGTTCGCGTGCCTGCACCGGACGATCGACGTGCTGCGCCCGAAGTGGTTGCTGCACGGGCACATCCACCCCCACGGCGAACCGGTGCCGGACCGGGTCGTCGGCGAAACCCGCATCCGCAACGTGGTGGGCCACCGGATCATGGAGTTCTCATGAAAGAGACGGGGTTCCCCCGCGCCGACGCGGAAAACGACTTCCTCCGCGCCCGCCGGGGCCAGGTGCTCTCGCGGCTTTCGACGTGGCTGCGCCGCGAGCCCGACGACGTCAACATCATGCTGCCGTTCCACGAGGTGGTGGAGGCGCTGGGCTACCTCGGCGAGAGCCGGATCGGCCTGCGGGTGATCAAGCTGGACTCGATCGCCGGCACGGTCGACCGCAGCCGCGACTTCGACCGCCGCTTCCGCCCGACGTCGGCCCGGGTCCGCGAACGCTGGGAGCGCCTGGCTTTGGCGTCCCGGCGCGGCGAAGAGATCCCGCCGATCGAGGTGTACCGGGTGGGCGAGCTGCACTTCATCATCGACGGCCACCACCGCGTGTCGGTGGCGCACGCGCAGGGACTGTCCACAATAGAGGCGTCCGTGACCGTGGTCCGGACCAAGCTGAACCCGAGCGGCATCCGCCACCGCGGCGACCTGATCGTCAAGGACTACCGCCGGCTGTTCCTGGAGCGCGTGCCGCTGGCGGGCCACGCGCGGGCGTCGGTGATCGTGTCGGACCCTTGGGACTACGCGAAGCTGGGCGAACACGTGGAGGCGTGGGGGTTCCGGCTGATGCAGGACGAAGGCAAGTTCTGCGACCGGGCGAGCGTGGCGCAGCGGTGGTTCGACGAGGAGTTCGGGCCGGTGGTCGGGATGCTGCGGCAGGCCGGGATGGTCGGGGACCGGACGGACGCCGAGGCTTACATGTGGGTGGCCGCGGAACGGTACCGGCTGATCCGGACCCACCGCTGGGACGACGAGGTCATCGAGACGCTCCGGGCCCGCGGGTCCTGAAGCGCCCCAATGTGGCCTTGGTTGCGTTCAACGCACCCAAGGGGCCCTTCGGTGCGTTCAACGCACCGAAGGCCACATTGGGGCGCTAGAGACCCAGCCCCGCGTCAACGCCAGCTGCCGCAGCTGGTCGAGCTAGTGCGCGGAGGGCCGGGAAGGTTCAACTCACATGTGAACAGCGCCGGGAGCGGCTTCGCCCTTCGGGACGCCCGGGCGCAGCAGCAAGCCGCTCAGCAGCGCACCCGCCGCGAAGATCACCGCCGCCCAGGTGAACGCCGTCGTGTAGCTCTCGATCGACGCCTCGGCCGCCAGCTGCGGCGTCGGGACCTTGCCCGCGAGGTACGACGTCGCCGCGTTGCCGGCCAGCGTCGACAGCAGCGCCGTGCCGATCGAGCCGCCGACCTGCTGCATCGTGTTGACCGCGGCCGACGCGACACCCGCGTCGTGCGCCTCGACGCCGAACGTCGCGACGCTCATCGCCGGCGCCATCGCCAGCCCGATGCCGAAGCCCATCACCAGCAGCGGGCCGAGCACGCCGGAGGCGTACGTGCTCTCGAGACCGATGCCGCTCAGCCAGAACAGCCCGACGGCCGCGATCGCCATGCCCGTCGGCACCAGCGGACGCGGGCCGAAGCGCGGCAGCAGGACCGCCGTCGCCGTCGTGGCGGCCAGCATCAGCGTCGCGACCATCGGCAGGAAGCCGACGCCGCTCTCGATCGGCGTGAACTGCAGGTTCTGCTGCACGTAGAACGTCAGGAACAGGAAGATCGCGAACATGCCGATGGCGAGCAGGAACATCGCCAGGTACGAGCCGCCGCGGTTGCGGTCCAGCAGCACGCGCAGTGGGAGCAGCGGGTGCGAGACGCGCTGCTGCAGCCACACGAACACGCCCAGCAGCACGACGCCGGCCGTGAGGAAGCCCCACACCGAGACCGCCGACCACGAGTCCGCCTCGGCGTTCGCGAAGCCGTAGACCAGCGCGAACAGACCGGCCGACGCGGTGACCGTGCCCGGCAGGTCGAGCTTCGGACGCGGGCCGGCGTCCTTCTGGTTGCTCAGCAGGACCGAGCTGCCGACGAACGCGGCGACGGCGAAGATGATGTTCACGAACATGCACCAGCGCCAGTCGAGGTACTCGGTGAGCACGCCGCCGAGCAGCAGCCCGACCGCCGCGCCGCCACCGCCGATGGCGCCGAACACGCCGAACGCGCGACCGCGTTCCTTCGGGTCGGTGAACGTCGTGGTGAGCAGGGAAAGCGCGGCCGGCGCGAGCAGCGCGCCGAACACGCCCTGTGCCGCGCGGGCGAGCAGGAGCATTTCGATGTTGCTCGCCGCGCCCCCGAGCGCGGACACCGCGGCGAAGCCGGCCAGGCCGACGAGCAGGGCGTTCTTGCGGCCGAAGAGGTCCGCGAGCCGCCCGCCGAGCAGCAGCAGGCTGCCGAACGCGAGCGCGTACGCCGTGACGACCCATTGGCGGGCGTCGTTGGAGAAGCCCAGGTCGACCTGGGCGGACGGCAGCGCGATGTTCACGACGGTCGCGTCCAGCACGACCATCAGCTGCGCCAGGCCGATCATCACCAGGATCAGCCACCGTCTGGCGTGGTGGGGGTTCTCGGCGGCGCGCACGTCCCCCGGCGGCGCGGCCTCGAGAGTGGATTCGGACATGAGTGTCCCCTCACTGGGAGTGATCAGGAAGCTATGTGGAGTAGGTATCTCCCCTTACGCGACCCAAGGTACACACAAACCGGAGAGGGTGCCTCTACTTTGTGAGCTAGACTGGCGGGATGGCACGGGACGCTGGTCCCGCCGCACCGGCGCGGCCGCTGCGGCGTGACGCTGAACTCAACCGCCGTCGCATCCTGGCGTCGGCCCGCGAGGTGTTCGGCCGGCGCGGGCTCGAGGCCACGCTGGACGACATCGCGCACCACGCCGGCCTCGGCGTCGGCACGGTCTACCGCCGGTTCCCCAGCAAGGAACACCTGGTCGAGG
Organism: Amycolatopsis sp. NPDC051061; assembly: GCF_040682935.1. Classification (NCBI taxonomy): domain Bacteria; kingdom Bacillati; phylum Actinomycetota; class Actinomycetes; order Pseudonocardiales; family Pseudonocardiaceae; genus Amycolatopsis; species Amycolatopsis sp. NPDC051061. The sequence continues at coordinate 75,318 of NZ_JBFBBZ010000017.1, read as the reverse complement.
CCATGTTCGCCGAGCGGATGGAAGAAATCGGCGACCTCGCCGAAGAAGCGCTGAAGGCCGCCGACCCCTGGCAGGCGTTCGTCGACTTCACCTGGAAGTCGATCGAGCTTCACTCCGGGGACCGCGGGCTGCGCGAGATCATGCTGTCCAACAAGTTCGGCCACGAGCACGTCGCCGAAGAGAAAGCCCGCATGGTGCCGTTGATCACACGGCTCGTCGAACGGGCTCAGGAGGCGGGCGGCCTGCGTGCCGACTTCGCGCCGACGGACATCCCGCTGCTGCACATGATGGTCGGCTCGGCGATCGAGTTCACGTCCGCGGTGGAGCCGGACCTGTGGCGGCGCTGCCTGGCGATGCTCCTCGACGGCCTGCGCGCCCAGCCGGGAAAGCCGTCGGAGCTGCCCCACCCGCCGCTCGGCGTGGACGAAGTCGACGAAGCGATGTCCTGCTGGCGCCCTTGACGAGGTGATCGGCGCGGGATCCCGGCGCCGCCCGCCGTGGCGGTGCGGGGCGCGAAGAATCCCTCCGGCCCGCACTCCGCCGTCGACGTCTCTGCTCGGCGCGGTTTCCGCACCTGTCCGTCACTCGGACGGGATGATCGCCCACATGATGAGGTAGGCCACGAACTGCGGCCCGGGCAGCAGGCAGGACAACACCGCCAGCAGCCGCACGGTGCCGGTCTTCATGCCCCACCGCCGGGCGAGACCCGCGCACACGCCGGCGATCATGCGGTTGTTGCGGGGACGGGACAGTGAACCCCTGGTCACCGGTGCGCTCATCTTCTTTCCCTTTCTCGCCTTCGGAAAACTTCCGATATCTCCACTTCACCACGGGAGTACCCGCTTCCGCATCGCTCGCGGGAAGGATCTCCCCCTTAGGGGGCGGCAAAACGAAAAACGTCCGGAACGCCCGGCGAAACCCGGGAAACCGGCGCGGAATCCGGTGACCTGCGCGTTCTCCGCGCGGGGCACGAAAAACATTGAGAGATGTCCCCGTCAGGGCTGGTTTTTCCGCTCGATGCGGTGATACTGGCACACCGTGTACCCGCGTCTGCAGTCCTTGGTCGTCGCCACGCTCTGCGCCCTCCTCGCCGCCGGGTGCGCGAAGACCCAGGCCGCTCCCGAGACGTCGTCCGGGCCCACGCCGCTGACCGCGTCCGCCGCGCTCGGGGACTTCGCGAGCGTCGACTACTGCAGCCTGCTCGACCTGCCGTCCGTCGCGCCCGGCGCGGTCGCCACTCCGACGTTCGAGACCTGCCGGGCCGACCTCGGCACGCGCACGATCCTCGTGGGGCCGCTGGCTTTCGACTCCGACCCGAACATCAGGCCCTACGACTACGGCGGGCCGGTGCCCGACGGCGTCGCGGTCCAGCAGTCGATGTTCAACGACCGCAGCGCGTGCACCCGCGCGATCACCTTCGCCGACGGTAACCGGCTCGGCCTCTCGATCACCGACCCCGGCGGGGATCAGGCCGGCCGGTGCGGCGTCGCGGACGCGGCCGTCGGTTCGGTGCTCGCCGCGATCACGGCGAACAAGGTGGGACGGCTGCGGTTCCCGGAGCACTCGTGGGGCCGGGTGGCGCCGTGCGCGATGCTGGACAGCTCCGACCTCGACGCGGTCGCGGGCGCCGGCAGCCGGCCGACGACGGCGCTGTCCGGGCACAGCTGCATCCGCGGCAAGCTGAGCTTCAAGCTGACGGTGCAGACGGACGAGGCGACGGCCCCGGCCGCCGCCGAAACGGTGGGCGGGCGCGAGGCCCGGGTCCGCGTCTCGGGCGCGTTCTGCCTGGCCGACACGACGCAGCCGGCCCCGGGCCTGCCGGGCCGCCGCGAACTGGCCGAGCTCAGCGCGGTGGAGACGGCGGGCACGGCGGGCGACGCCACGTGCGCCCTGGTTCGCACGGCGGCGAGCGCGATCTTCCCCCGGCTCCCGAACGCGTAGCCCGCGCCCCATCCGGCGAAAACTTTTTCCCGGCGAGGTCGGATGACGTCGAGCCGGTTCGTAGCCAGGGTGAGAGACCGGCCACGGGCCACCGCCGGACCACCCAGCCGCGGAAGGAGTCCCGGATGAAGCAGTACCTGCTCGCCGTCCAGCTCGACGAGAGCGCGCCGCCCGAGCCCGAAGAGGCCGTGCGGGCGCAGCTGGCCCGCACCGGCGAGGTCGTCGACGAGATGAAGGCCGCCGGTGCGTGGGTGTTCGTCGGCGGCCTGGAGCACTCGGACGCCTCCACGGTCGTCCGCACCGAGGGCGGCACCACCACGTTCACCGACGGTCCGTTCGCCGAGACGAAGGAACAGCTCGGCGGGTTCTGGGTGATCCGGGCCGAGGACCTCGACCAGGCGCTGGCCTGGGCCGAAAAGTGCTCGCTGGCCTGCCGGCAGCCGATCGAGGTGCGCCCGTTCGACAACGGTTCGCGCCGGCGCTGATGGACGTCGACGGCGTCTACCGGGCGGAGTACGGCCGGTGCGTGGCCACGCTGACGCGCCTCCTGGGGGACATCGGACTCGTCGAAGAGGCCGTGCAGGACGCGCACCCAGGTGCTCGTCTACCGCCCGACCCTGCACGCCTGAAGTGCCGTCGAGGCCACCTTACGGGCGTCTGACGCCCGTAAGGTGGCCTTGACGGCACGCTAGCTCAGTCTTCGTAGGTGAGGTTCCTGCCGTTCGACGGGTCGAACAGCTTGATCTTGTCCGCGTCGTACCAGACCTCGAGGTCCGCGTTCTCCTTCGCGGCCGACTCCGCCGAGAGGCGGGCCACGATCTGGGACTCCGAACCCGGGACGTCGGACGACCCGCTGTCCGCGGCCAGTTCCGCCAGCTCCGCGGACGTCGCCGTCTCGCCCTCCACCGTGAAGTGGGCGAACTTCTCCGAACCCATCGACTCGAGCACGTCGATGTGCGCGGTGAACGTGCTGCCGCCGGCCTTCTGACCGGCATCCACCAGCGCCGCGTCCTCGAAGTGCTCCGGCCGGATGCCGACCAGCACCTCGCGCGGCGCGTCCGCCTTCTCCACCAGCTGACGGATCCGATCCGTCAACGGCGTGGTGCCCAGCGGCGTGCGCAGCTCGTTGTTCTCCAGCGTCGCCGGGAGGAAGTTCATCGACGGCGAGCCGATGAACCCCGCGACGAACAGGTTCGCCGGGTTCTCGTAGAGGAACTGCGGCGCACCGATCTGCTGCACGTACCCGCCGCGCAGCACCACGACCCGGTCGCCCAGGGTCATGGCCTCGGTCTGGTCGTGCGTGACGTACAGCGTCGTCGTGCCGAGCTGCTTCTGGATCTTCGACACCGACGTGCGCATCTGGCCGCGGAGCTTGGCGTCCAGGTTGGACAGTGGCTCGTCCATCAGGAACGCCTTCGGGTTCCGGACGATCGCCCGGCCCATCGCGACGCGCTGCCGCTGGCCACCGGAGAGGTTGGCCGGCTTGCGGTCCAGGTGCGCATTCAGGTCGAGGATCGCCGCGGCTTCCTCCACCTTCGCCCGCACCGTCTGGTCGTCCACCTTGGCCAGCCGCAGCGGGAAGGCCATGTTCTCGCGAACGGTCATGTGCGGGTACAGCGCGTAGGACTGGAACACCATCGCGATGTCGCGGTCCTTCGGGGCCTTCTCGTTGACGCGGGCGCCGTCGATCCGCAGCTCGCCGGTGGTGATGTCCTCCAGTCCGGCCACCATGTTCAGCATGGTCGACTTCCCGCAGCCGGACGGGCCGACCAGGACCAGGAACTCACCGTCGGCGATGGTGATGTCCACTTCGGACACCGCGAGCGCGCCGTCAGGGTACTTCTTCGACACCTTGTCGAGGACGATTTCTGCCATGACTACCCCTTCACCGCACCGGAGGTCAGCCCCGCCACGATGCGACGCTGGAAGAACAACACGAACACAATGATCGGGATGGTGATGACGACCGCGGCCGCGCTCACCTGCCCGGTCGGGTCCTCGAACTGCGAGGACCCGGTGAAGAACGACAGCGCCGCCGGCACCGTGCGCGACGCCGTGGTCGACGTCAGCGAGATGGCGAACAGGAAGTCGTTCCAGCAGAAGATGAACACCAGGATCGCGGTGGTGAACACACCCGGCGCGGCCAGCGGCGCGATCACCTTCCGGAACGCCTGGGCCGGCGTCGCGCCGTCCATCTTCGCCGCTTTCTCCAGCTCCCACGGGATTTCCCGGAAGAACGCCGACAGCGTGTAGATCGACAGCGGCAGGGCGAACGTGATGTAGGGCAGGATCAGCCCCGGCCAGGTGTCGAACAGCCCCAGGTTCCGCTCGATGTTGAACAGCGGGGTCACCAGCGACACCTGCGGGAACATCGCGATCAGCAGCGAGAGCCCGACCAGCAGCTGCTTGCCGGGGAACTCCAGCCGCGCGATCGCGTACGCGGCCATCGTGCCCAGCACCACCGCGATCACCGTCGAGATGATCGCGATGCCGATCGAGTTCACCAGCGCCAGCAGGAACTCCGACGTCTGGAAGATGTCCACGTAGTTCTGCCAGGTCCACGACTGCGGGATGAACGACCCGTCGGTCAGCGTGTCCTTGGTCTTGAACGACAGCGAAACGACCCAGAGCACCGGCACCAGCGCGAACACCAGCACGAGGATGTCGACGAGGCCCCACCTGACTTTGCGGCCCGTCGTGACGGTTCCCATCACCATCAGCGCTTACCCCCGTCGTCCGAACCCGGTGCGGCCGTGCCGAACACCTTGATGAAGATGAAGGCGATGATCGCCACGGTGATGAAGATCAGCACCGCCATCGTCGACCCGATCCCGAGGTTGAGCCCCTTGACCAGGTTGTCGTAGGTCTGCATGGACACCGAGCCGGTGTCCTGCGCGCCACCGGTGAGCACGTAGATGTTGTCGAAGATCCGGAACGCGTCGAGCGTGCGGAACAGCAGCGCCACCAGGATCGCCGGCTTCATCACCGGCAGCATGACCTTGGTGAACCGCTGCCACGCGCTCGCGCCGTCCATCGACGCGGCCTTGAGCAGGTCGTCCGGCACCAGCGCGAGGCCGGCCATCAGCAGCAGCGCCATGAACGGCGTGGTCTTCCACACCTCGGCGAGGATGATGATGAACATCGACGGCCACTGGTCGGTCAGCGGCGCGCCGTCCGAGGCGAGCCAGTTGGCCAGGTAGCCGGTCTTCGGCGTCCACGCGTAGTACCACGAGAACGCCGCGACGACCGTGACGATGCCGTACGGGATCAGGGCGACCGTGCGGACCAGGCCGCGCCCGACGAGCGTCCGGTGCATGACCAGCGCCAGCGCCATGCCGAGCACGAACTCGATCGCCACCGACACCACGGTCAGGAACATCGTGGTGCCGAACGCCGTCCACCAGTACGAGTTGGACAGCACGGCCCCGTAGTTGTCGAAGCCGACGAACTCCTGCTGCGCGGGGAACCTCAGGTCGTAGCGCTGCAGCGACAGCCAGATCGAGTAGACGATCGGGTAGCCGGTGACCGCGATCATCACGACGAACGCGGGTGCGCACAGCCAGAGCCCGAGCTTCCGCTCGGCCTTCTTCCCTTCGGAGAGGGCGGGTTTGCCCTTCTTGCGGGACGTCGCCTCCTCGGCGACCGTGGCCCCGGCGGTGTCCGCCGGGGTCGAGTCCTGGACGGTCACGGGATCACTCCCTTCGACTGGAGCGCGTCGTTGAGCTGCTCGCGCAGCTTGTCCGCGGTGGCCTGCGGGTCGATTTCACCCGGCGGGGAAAGGACTTTCGACATCACGGTCGACATGTTCTGGTACGCCGGGGTCAGCGGCCGCACCGCCGAGTCCTTGATGGCGTCGATGATCGAGTCGCGCATCGGGTACTTGAGCGCCATGTTCGGGTTGTCGGCGCTCGCCGGCTTCGAGGGGTCGAGCGGCGCGTCGTCGTGGTACACCGACTCGATGGTCGGCGGCACGCCGTCGTTGATCGCCGAGAACTTCTGGTTCTCCGCGTTGCGCAGGCACAGCGCCGCCTCGAACGCCTCGGGCTTGTGCTGCGACAGCGAGCTGACGCCCAGGTCGTAGCCGCCGATCGTGGTCTTGGCCGGCGTGCCGGCCTGCGCCTCGGGGTAGACGGCCCACTTGAAGTGCGAGACGTCCTGCGGCTTTTCCTTGGCGTAGGAGGCGTAGACGAACGGCCAGTTGAGCTCGAACGCGGCGTCACCGCGCTGGAACGTCTGCCGGACGTCGTCCTCCTTCGAGTTGGTCAGCGACGGGTCGGTGATGCCCGACGAAGCGATCTGCTTCAGCAGCGCGAGCGCCTTCACCGCGCCATCGTCCAGGACCACGGACTTGCCGTCGTCGGACAGGATGTGCCCGCCCATCGACTCCACGAGCGTGTTGTAGAAGACGACGAGGCCTTCGTACTGCGCGCCGGTGAACACGATGCTGTACGGCTTGCCGCGTTGTTTCAGATCCTTCGACGTCTGGATCATCTCGTCCCACGTCTTCGGCGGCGTGGGCGTGATCCGGTCGTCGTACCAGAGCAGCTGGACGTTGGTGTTCTTCGTGGCCGCGTAGAGCTTCCCGTTGTAGGTCGCCGTTTCCAGCGGTCCCTGCAGCACGCCCTGGGTCGCCGCGGCCTTGTTCTGGTCCTTCCACTCCTCGACCCAGCCGGCTTCGGCGAACTCCGAAACCCAGGTCACGTCGAGGCCGAGGACGTCCATCGCGGTGTCCCCCGCGGCGAGCCGCCGGGCCATCTGCAGGCGCTGGTCGTCCGCGCCGCGCTGGAGCTTGTTGTAGACGATTTCGTACTTGCCGTTCGCCGCCTTGTTGCAGTTGTCGACGACTTTCTGGAAGCTGTCTTCGGGCGCGTAGTAGACATTGATCTTGAGCCCGCCGCTCGATCCGCAACCGGCCAGCATGCCGGTCACCAGTGCCCCTGCCCCCAGCAGGACCGCGGTACGGCCGGGCGAGCGCCCCCGTTTGCCCGCGCCGATCCTCTTCCCCATAAGGCCTCCTCACCCGCATGCACGCCGGAAACCGCGGTGCCCGGCGGGCACCACGACGCGATGAGGCGAACCGCGCCAGCACCCCGACGTGCTAGTGATCGGGCCGCCGCGCTGGTTGGGCGAGGCCGCCCGACTGGTGTCGGACAACTTATGCCGGGCGATCACACCCCGCAAGCAGTATCGGTAACGATTCAGCCCACTGCAGCTCGAACTGTGATTTTCCCCTGATAATGGCCGTTTTTTTCAGATCGTGGCCGGCGGTGGTTTAAGGGCGAGCTTGGCCAGCAGCTCCCGGGCCCGCTCGGCCGAGCGCGGCTGGCACAGGACGTCGTAGCGGCCGGCGACGAGCTGGCTCGCCGAGGAGAAGTCCCGCCGCCCGCGCGACATGCTGTACCCGATCGCCGCGAACATCAGCCCGGAGAGCACACCCAGCACGAGCCCGGTGAGCAGCTGCAACGCGAAGCCCTGGTTGACGAACAACCCGAGCAGCAACCCGGCGAACAGGCCGAACCAGGCGCCCGAGACGGCGCCGGTGCCGAGCACGCGACCCCAGCTGAGCTTCCCGATGACGCGTTCGACGAGCATCAGGTCCACGCCGACGATCGTGACGTCACCGACGGAGAACTCGCTGTCCGCGAGGAAGTCGACGGCCTGCTGCGCTTCGCCGTAGGTCGCGTACGACCCGATCGGCCAGCCGGTCGGCGGGGTCGGCAGCCGCGGCAGGCCACCGGACGTCCGGCCCCCGCCAAAGGGACTACTCACCATCATCACCTGCGCACTCGTGGGTCCGAACGTCCATCTTGTCAAGAACGCCCGGACCGTGCGAGCCGCTTACCCCGAAAGGCCGGGCGTCGATTGTCGCCGTATCGACAATCGGCGCCGCCGGAGTCAAGAGCGGGACTTGTACTCCCGCAGCAGTCCGCGGCTGATGATGGTCTTCTGGATCTCGCTCGTGCCCTCGCCGATCAGCAGGAACGGCGCCTCGCGCATGAGCCGCTCGATCTCGTACTCCTTCGAGTACCCGTAACCGCCGTGGATGCGGAACGAGTCCTGCGTGACCTCCGCGCAGTACTCCGACGCGATCAGCTTCGCCATGCCCGCCTCGACGTCGTTGCGCTCGCCCGAGTCCTTCAGCCGGGCCGCGTTCACCATCATCAGGTGGGCCGCCTCGACCTTCGTCGCCATCTCGGCCAGCTTGAACGCGACGGCCTGGTGCTCGGCGATCGCCTTGCCGAACGTCTTGCGCTGCTGGGCGTACTCCACCGCCAGCTCGAACGCGCGGATCGCGATGCCGCACGCCCGCGCCGCGACGTTCACCCGCCCGACCTCGACACCGTCCATCATGTACGCGAAGCCCTTGCCCGGCGCTTCGCCCAGCACCATGTCCGCGCCGATCCGGTAGCCGTCGAAGACCGCTTCGGTCGTGTCGACGCCCTTGTAGCCCATCTTGTCGATCTTGCCGGGGATGGTCAGCCCCGGTGCCACCTCGCCGAAGCCTTCCGGCTTCTCGACGAGGAACGCCGTCAGGTTCTGGTGGGCCTTCTCGGCGCCTTCGTCGGTCTTGACGAGCAGCGCGATCAGGTTCGACGAGCCGCCGTTCGTCAGCCACATCTTCGAGCCGTCGATGACGTAGCCGTCGTCGGTCTTCTTGGCCTTCGTCTTGATGGCGGCGACGTCCGACCCGAGGTCCGGCTCCGACATCGAGAACGAGCCGCGCACCTCACCGGTGGCCATCCGCGGCAGGAAGTGCCGCTTCTGCGCTTCCGTGCCGTGGCGGGTGATCATGTGCGCCACGATGAAGTGGGTGTTGATCACGCCGGACACGCTCATCCAGCCCCGCGCGATCTCCTCGACCACCAGCGCGTAGGTCAGCAGCGACTCGCCGAGCCCGCCGTACTCCTCCGGGATGGTGATCCCGAACAGCCCCATTTCCTTCATGCCCTCGACGATGTCGGCGGGGTAGGTGTCGGCGTGCTCGAGCTCCTGCGCGTGCGGGATGACCTCCTTGTCCACGAACGAGCGGACGGTCGCGAGGATCTCCGACTGCACGTCGGTCAGGCCGGCGGTCTGGGCGAGACGGGCCATCACGGCTCCCTTTCCGGATACGACGCCGGCTCCCGGCGCTGGGGTTACCGGTGAGTATGACCCGAAAGCCGCGACCCTGCTATGAGGGCGCTCACGCTCTCCGGGGTTCGGCGTTGCCCACGGCCGGTTCCGCCGACCGGCTAAGTTGAGGTCCTGCACCCACCGAGGGGACCCGCCATGACCGACCCGTCCGGGGACAAGGACCGTCCGGCCGATCCGGCCGTGTCGTACGACCCGCCGTCCACCGCGGAACCCACGTCGTACGCACCGGAGAACTACGACCCGCCGGCGGGCGACAGCACGATCGCCGACTCGACGGTCGTGGACACCCCGGACTCGGACACCACGGTCGCCGACACCCCGCCCGCGCCCGCTCCGGAGCCGCCCGGCCCGCTGCCGCCCGGCGCGTTCGAGGCCCCGGCCGCGCACATCCCCGGCACGCCCTACGCCCCGCCGGGGCAGCCACAGCAGCCGTACCCCTACCAGTACCAGCAGCAGCCGTACGCGGCGCCCTACGGACAGCCGTACGGCGCCCCGGCGCCCTACGTCCAGCCGCCGTACGTCCCCGTCGCACCCAGGCAGGACACCGCGCTGGCGACCGGCGCGCTGGTCTGCTCGATCCTCGGCTTCTGCTCCGGCATCACCGCGATCGCCGGACTGGTCATGGGCCACATCGCGCTGAGCAAGACGAACCGCGGCGAAGCGGGTGGCCGCGGGATGGCCACGGCCGCCGTGATCGTCGGCTACGTCGTGATCGCGCTGTGGGTCGGCTTCTTCACCACCCTGATCATCCTCGGCGCGAACGGCCGGCTGAGCTAGTCGGCCGGCAGCACCGCGTCCCCGGGGTTGCGCGGCGACGGCGTCGCGTGGCCGTTCGCCTCCGGCTTGGCCTCCAGGATTTCCGGTTCCGGCTGGGCCTCGGGAGTGGGAGCAGCGGGAGCGGGAGCGGGCGCCGCGGGCCTCGGCGTCTGCGCGTCGAGGAACCGCAGCAGCTCCACCGGGAACGGCAGTACCAGCGTCGAATTCTTCTCCGACGACACCTGCACGACGGTCTCCAGCAGCCGCAGCTGCAACGCCGCCGGGGTGTCGGCCATCTGCGCGGCGGCCTGGGAGAGCTTGTACGACGCCTGCAGCTCACCGTCGGCGGAGATGACGCGCGCGCGCCGCTCCCGCTCCGCCTCGGCCTGCCGCGACATCGAGCGCTTCATCGCCTCCGGCAGCGCGACGTCCTTGATCTCGACGCGGTCGATGTGGATGCCCCAGTCCAGCGCCGGGCTGTCGATCATCAGCTCCAGGCCCTCGTTGAGGCGTTCGCGGTTGGAGAGCAGGTCGTCGAGCTCGCTCTTGCCGATGATCGAGCGCAGCGACGTCTGCGCGACCTGGCCGACCGCCGACCGGTAGTCCTGGACGTTGACCGCCGCGACGACCGGGTCGATGACCTTGAAGTACACGACCGCGTCGACCCGGACGGTGACGTTGTCGCGGGTGATGCCGTCCTGGGCGGGCACCGGCATGGTCACGATCTGCATGTTGACCTTCTGCATCCGGTCCACGAACGGCACCAGCAGCGTCAGGCCGGGGTCCGAGACCCGGGCCCGCACCCGGCCGAACCGGAAGACCAGCCCGCGTTCGTACTGTTTCACGACGCGCACGCCGGCCGCGAGCCAAGCTCCACCCGCGATGACGACGGCGCTGAGGATCTCCACCACCATGGCTGCTCCCGGGGTTGCGTTTTCCCCTGAAAACCCAGCGTACGCCCGTGTCGACCAGGACGAAACGCACTGGACGGGCCCAGCAGACTGAGGTGGTGAACGATCTCCGCGTCCCGCCGCTGTTCGCCGGCCGGGCGCCCCGGGTGCTCGGCCCGGCGGCCGCCGGGTGGGTGGCCGGCCTGCCGGACCTCGCCGCCGGGTACGCCCGCGAGTGGGGGCTCGTGTTCGAGGGCGAGGCGATGCACGGCTACGTCGGCGTGGTGCAGCCCGCGCGCCTGTCCGACGGCACGCCGGTGGTGCTGAAACTGGGCTGGCGCGACGCGGAGTCCGCCGGCGAGCCGCTCGCACTGTCCACATGGGCCGGTCGGGGTGCGGTGCTGCTGCTGGAGTCCGCGCCGGACGACGGCGTCCTGCTGCTCGAACGGCTCGACGCCACGCGCACCCTCGACGACCTCCCGCTGACCGACGCCGTCCCCCGCCTCGGCGAGCTGGCGCGGCGCCTCGCCGTCCCCGCGCCGCCCGGGCTGGCCAGAAGTGTGCGCGCCGAAGCCGAAACCCTCGCCGAGGACCTCCCCCGCCGGTGGGCCGCCCTCGGCGAGCCGTTCGAGAAGCGGCTGGTCGACGACGCCGTCGCGGTCTGTCGCGAGTTCGGGCCCTCCGCGGGGGAGCTGCTGGTGAACGAGGACCTGCACTTCCAGAACGTCCTGGCCGGCACGCGGGAGCCGTGGCTGGTCATCGACCCGAAGCCGCTGTCCGGCGACCTCGAGTGGGGCGTCATCCCATTGTTCTGGAACCGCTTCACCGAGTCCACACTGGACGAACGGTTCGCCCTGATCGTCGCTTCGCAGGAGCTCGACGCCGAGCGCGCCCGCGCGTGGACGCTCGTGCGCGCGGTGCAGAACTGGATCTGGATGCTCGAAGACCTCGAAGAGTTCGAAGCGGACAGCGACGACCCCGCGTTCGTCACCGTGGCGGAAATCGCTCCGTGGGCAGCCAGCCGATAGGGTCGGCGGCATGGCCGCGGTCAACAGGGTTTTCGCAGCTCAGCTGTCCGGGTTGCCGGTGTTCGGACCGGACGGCGAATCCATCGGCCGGGTCCGCGACCTGGTCGCCGGCCTGCGCCTGGACGCGCAACCACCGCGGATCCTCGGCCTGGTCGTCGAGCTGACCACGCGGCGGCGGGTGTTCGTGCCGATGTTGCGCGTCACCTCGATCGAGCCGAGCGCCGTGACGCTCGCCACCGGCTCGGTCAACATGCGGCAGTTCAACCAGCGCCCCAACGAAGTCCTGGTGCTCGGCCAGCTGCTCGACGCGCACGCGACGCTGGCCGGGTCGGACACGCGGATCACCGTCGTCGACGCCGGGATGGAGCCGACGCGCACGCGTGACTGGGTGCTGGCGAAGGTCGCCATCCGTGAGCGGCGCGTCGGGCTGGGGCGCCGCCGGGCGGCCATGCAGGTGCTGCGCTGGGAGGAGGTCGCCGGTCTGGGGCTGGCCGACCTGGCGAAGCAGCCGCAGGGCGCGGGCCAGCTGCTCATGCTGTTCGACACCATGCGCTCGGTCGACGTCGCCGCGACCGTCCGCGACCTGCCGCTCAAGCGCCGGCACGAGGTCGCCGACGCGATGGACGACGAGCGCCTCGCCGACGTCCTCGAGGAGCTCCCGGACGACGACCAGAAGGAGCTGCTGTCCTACCTCGCCGAGGAGCGCGCGGCCGACATCCTCGAAGCGATGAACCCCGACGACGCCGCCGACCTGCTCGCCGAGCTCGCCCCCGCGGAGCAGAGCCGGCTGCTGGAGCTGATGGAGCCGGAGGAGTCCGCGCCGGTCAAGCGGCTGCTGGCCTACTCGTCCGACACCGCCGGCGGCCTGATGACCCCGGAGCCGGTGGTGCTCACGCCCGACACGACGATCGCCGAGGCGCTGGCCCACATCCGCAACGCCGAACTGCCGCCCGCGCTGGCCAGCATGGTCTTCGTCTGCCGCCCGCCGACCGCGACGCCGACCGGGCGCTTCGTCGGCGTCGTGCACTTCCAGCGGCTGCTGCGCGAGCCGCCGGCCGAGCTCGTGGCGAGCGCCGTCGACACCGGCCTGGCGGCGCTGCGGCCCAACGCGACGCTGGCCGAGGTCACGCGGTACTTCGCCGCCTACAACCTGACCTGCGGTCCGGTCGTCGACACCGAAGACCACCTGCTCGGCGCGGTCACCGTGGACGACGTGCTCGACCACCTGCTGCCCGAGGACTGGCGCGAAACCGGCCTGCACGACACCACCGGCGAGACCGGCGAGCACCTGGAGGCCGACCGTGCCTGAACCGACGTCCCGACGGCGGCTGGACCAGCCGCGCAGCCAGAGCCGGTTCAAGCTGAACATCGACCCGGACACCTTCGGCCGGTTCACCGAGCGGATCGCCCGGTTCCTCGGCACCGGGAAGTACCTGTTCTGGCAGACGCTGCTGGTGATCGTCTGGATCGCGATGAACCTCGCCGCGGTGTCGCTGCAATGGGACCCGTACCCGTTCATCCTGCTCAACCTGGCGTTTTCGACGCAGGCGGCGTACGCGGCGCCGTTGATCCTGCTCGCGCAGAACCGGCAGGACGACCGCGACCGCGTCTCCCTGGAGGAGGACCGGAACCGGGCTCTGCAGACGAAGGCCGACACGGAGTACCTGGCCCGGGAGCTGGCGGCGCTGCGGCTGGCGGTCGGTGAGGTGGCGACCCGGGACTACCTGCGCGGCGAGCTGGACCGGCTGCGGGAGGACCTCGACGTCCAGCCCCGGAAGGCCAAACCGAACCGCACTCCTACCGGCTCGTAACATGGACGGCGTGACCAGTACTCAGCAGCTCCCCAGCGTCGACGACGTCCGCAGCGCGCTGAAGAGCGTGCAAGACCCGGAGATCCGGAAACCCATCACGGACCTGGGGATGGTCAAGGACGTGGTCGTCGGCGACGACGGCGTCGTCACGGTCGGGATCTACCTGACGGTGGCGGGCTGCCCGCTGAAGGCGACGCTGACCAACGACACCCGCGACGCGGTGTCGAAGCTCCCGGGCGTGGTGGACGTCCGCGTGGAGCTCGACGTCATGAGTGACGAACAACGCACCAACCTGCGCAAATCGCTCCGCGGGGACGCTGCAGAGCCGGTCATCCCGTTCGCCCAGCCGGGCTCGATGACGCGGGTGTACTGCGTCGCGTCCGGCAAGGGCGGCGTCGGCAAGTCGTCGGTCACGGTGAACCTGGCCGCGGCGATGGCTCAACGCGGACTGTCGGTCGGCGTCGTGGACGCGGACATCTACGGCCACTCGATCCCCCGCATGCTGGGCACGCGCGAGAAGCCGACCAAGGTCGACACGATGATCATGCCGCCGCAGGCGCACGGCGTGAAGGTGATCTCGATCGGCATGTTCACCCCGGGCAACACCCCGGTGGTGTGGCGTGGGCCGATGCTGCACCGCGCGCTGCAGCAGTTCCTGGCGGACGTCTTCTGGGGCGACCTCGACATCCTGCTGCTGGACCTGCCGCCGGGCACCGGCGACATCGCGATCTCGGTGGCCCAGCTGATCCCGAACGCGGAGATCCTGGTGGTCACGACGCCGCAGCAGGCCGCGGCCGAGGTGGCCGAGCGGGCCGGCGCGATCGCGCTGCAGACGCGTCAGCGCGTCGCGGGCGTCATCGAGAACATGTCGTGGCTGGAGCAGGAAGACGGCTCCCGCTTGGAGATCTTCGGCTCGGGCGGCGGGCAGACCGTGGCCGAGTCGCTGACGAAGTCGATCGGGTCCGAGGTGCCGCTGCTGGGCCAGGTGCCGTTGGACCCGCGGCTGGTCGAGCAGGGTGACTCGGGGACGCCGCTGGTGCTGTCCGAGCCCGACGCCCCGGCGTCCGCGGTGCTGAAGGAAGTGGCGAAGAAGCTGACGGTCCGGGCCCGCGGCCTGGCCGGGATGATGCTGAACGTCACCCCGGCCGGCCGCTGAGCCTTTTCTAGGAGCAGCGCCAGACGTACGGAGCCGAGTGCTGCGTGGCGGAGTCGTAGCGGTAGCCGCCCGCGGTGCCGTCGTCGCCGATGACGACGGGCAGGTCGGCCTTGAGGTCGCCGAACTTCGCGACGAAGGTGCCCTGGTTCCAGACGCCGTAGCCGGTGCCCGCCAGGTCGTTGCCGCCGTTCGCCTCGTCGATGCGGCCGGTGATCAGGCCGCTCGCGTTGATCGAGAACTGCGGGTTGCCGTTGGACAGGTTGTAACTGGACTTCGGCAGGACGTGGGCCGCCTGCTGCTGGTCCCAGAAAACGCCGACCTTTTTGCCGTTGTAGGTGCCGTAGCCGACGACGCGGCCGTTCTTGATGGCCAAGGGCGAGGCGAACTGGAGGCCCGGCACGGTGCCCAGGTGGGTCAGCGTCCCGTCGCGCCAGATGTCCAGGCTGTTCAGCACGATCGAGCCGTCGGTGTCGACCGCGACCGGCCCGACACCCGACGACGGCGCGCCCGTCAGCAGCGTCACGGTGCCCGGCTGGGCGGCGGGCCAGCGGACCGCGGTCTGGCCCGAGCCGTCCTGCTTGCGCACGACGCCGATGACGTCGCCGGAGTCGGTGATGCCGACGGCGGCCGAGCGCGTGTACTGGCTCGACGTCGGGAAGGGCAGCTGCACCAGCGTGCCGCTGGAGCTCTTGAACGCCCGCTCGGCGACGAAGCCGAAGACCGAGGTGCGCGCGGTCCCGGCGACGGCGCCCGAACGGTTCTCGGCGGTCACGCTCGCGTTGGTGGTGCCGGCCGTGCCGAGGTCGGTGAAGGTCCCGTCGGTCCAGGCCGCGGCCCGGACGGTGGTACCGACGGGGTCGATCGGCAGGGCCCAGCCGGCGAAGTTCCCGTGGTCGTCGGTGGCGGTCACGCTCGCGCTCACGGAGGTGCCGATGCCGAGAGCGGTGGGCTTCCAGGTGCACGCGGCGGCGGTTTCCGTGGCGGCTTCCGTGGCTTCCGTGGCGGACGCCGGCTGCCCCGAGCCCAGCAGGCCGGCTGCGAGCAGCGCGCAGCCCAGCGATCTGAGTTTCATCTTTCTCCCCAGTTGTCGGCGGGGCGGCAGAAAGCAGCCCCCGCCCTCTCCGGGGGTCCGGCCCCGCACCCATTTTATCGGGGGTGGCCGACGGAGAACCCCTAAATGGCCCGGGGACGATCAACTGTCCACATTGCGGCCGGGCTGGGGATAACTGCCGACGCTACGTCGTGTCCGTGGTGTTCGTAATGGGCGAGACCAGGGCAGCAGGTTCAAGGCGGCCCCGGTCGCGGGCGGCGGAGAGGTCGTTGCGGGAGACGAGCAGCACTGAGGACACCCAGAGCGGGAATCCGTCGGCGCAGGACTACACCGCGCGCGGTGCCGTGCTGACGAGCCTGCTCGCCTCGGGAGGCGCCGATCTACAGCCGGTTCGGCTACGAGCCGGCCAGGACTGGACGCTACGTGGCGTCCGGGTCGATCGGCGGGCGCTCCCCCGGCTTGAGCGGTTCCGGCTGCTTGGCCTGGCTGGCCGCGTACCCGTTCGAGCCGTTCGTCCCGTTGGAGCCGTTGGTGCCGCCCAGGTTCGGGCTGCCGTTCGTGATGCCCTTCAGGCCGAGCGGGTCCGCGTCGCCGTCGAACAGGTGCTGCGTGACCACCCGCTTCGGGTCGAAGTTGCGCAGCCCGCGCAGGTCTTCGAGCGGCTTGCGGAGCTGATCGAACTCCGGGCCCATCTCCTCGCGGAGCTGTTCCCGCGCACCGGTCGCGAAGTCGCGGACCTTCTTCACGCTCTTCGCGAGCCAGGACGCCGCTTCGGGAAGCCGTTCCGGGCCGAGGATGAAGAGACCGGCGATGATGAGGACGAGGATTTCCCCCCATCCGACACTGTCGAACACCGTCTACCTCCGCTCGGAACCTACCCGCTCAGGGTACCCGCCCCGGCCCGCGCTCCGGCAGGCCGAACGCGGGAACTCAGTCGGAAGCCAGAGTTACGTCGACGACGAAGCTCGCGCCGTCGCGGACCAGCTGCACGGGGACGACCTGGCCGACGTCGTTGGCGCGCACCGCGACCGTCATCTCGGCCGAGTCCCGCACCAGCCGGCCGCCGATCTTCGTGATGACGTCGCCCTCCTTGATGCCGGCGTTCGCGGCCGGCCCGCCGGGCGCGACGTTCTTGACCTGCGCGCCCATCGTGGACGAGCCGGCGACGGTCGAGGAGGCGTTGATGCCGATGTCGGCGTGCTGGACCTTGCCGTCCTTGATCAGCGCCTTCGCAATCTTGATCGCGTAGTCGCTGGGGATGGCGAAGCCGATGCCGATGCTGCCGCCGTCCGCGCCGGAGGAGCGGATCGAAGAGTTGATCCCGACGAGCGCGCCGGTGGAGTCGACGAGCGCGCCGCCCGAGTTGCCGTGGTTGATGGCGGCGTCGGTCTGGATGGCTTCGTAGGTGACGGGCGGGGCACCGTTGTCGCCGCCCGCGGTGATCGGGCGGTTGAGGGCGCTGACGATGCCGGCGGTCACGGAGTTCTGCAGCGCGAGCGGCGAGCCGATGGCCATCACGGTGTCGCCGACCTGCAGGTCCGAAGACCTGCCGATCTGCAGGACGGTCGGGTTGGTGACGTTGACCTTGACGACGGCGAGGTCGGTCTTCTGATCGGAGCCGACGAGCTTGGCCTCGGTCCGGGTGCCGTCGATGAAGATGGCGGTGACCTTGACGCCGGGGTCGGCGCTCGCGGAGGAGATGACGTGCTCGTTGGTGAGGATGTAGCCCTGCGGGTCGATCATGACGCCGGAGCCCTGCTCACCGGAGTCGGCGCCGGGCTTGAAGACCTCGAGCGAGACGACGGCGGGCGCGACGCGCTTGGCGATCTCGGCGACCGAGCCGGCGGGGCGTTCCTTGGCGGCCTCGGCTTCGGAGATGGTGGCGGAGCCGGTGAGTTCGCCGCCGGTGTCGGCGACCCACCAGCCGACGAGCCCCCCGAGGGCCCCGACGAGCAGGGCGACGACCCCGAGCAGCGCGAGCGCCTTCGGCTTCACACGCCGCCCGAAGAGCACCTCGGGCAAGCTGAGCAGGGCGCCAGGTGGGCGTTTGGCGGGCTTTTCCTCGTCTTCGGCGGGCATCGCCGGGCCGGCGAGGACAGCGCCGGCGCCGGGATCGCGCCAGGGGTCGCTGGTGCTGTTCCACAGGGGCGGCTCTTGTTCCTTCGGCTCCCCGGTGGCTTCCCGCGGCCGTTCGAGCAGCACGCCTTCGGCTCCGGGCGGCCGCCGGAAGGCCTCGGCGAGCGACTCGGGAGCCGGCGGCGCGAGCCGGACGCCGTTGGACTTCTGCGGGGAGTAGAGCTGGTCGAACGCCCCGTCGACGCCACTGGGCCGGCCGAAGACGGCAGCCTGCGCCGGATCGACGGCGGGCCGCGCGAGCGGCCGCGGACCCAGCCGGTCGGCATCGCGCGCGCCGGGCTGCTCGGGATTCTCGTTCGGCTCGGTCATCATTCCCCGGTGCAGAAGATCAGGTGGCTGGGCGTGACGATACCCAAGCCCAGTGCTCCGAGTCTGCCGGTACGTCAGTGAAATGGCTGTTGCTTGGGAGGGTTGTCCCCAGGGGGCGGGCAATGTGGACAAACCGGCGCCCCAGGCGCTGATCAGCGAGTTTCGTCGGAGGGCCGCGATAGACTGGACGTGGGCACGCCCCCCAGGGAAGGGCGGGGGCTGCCTGCTTTCCGGCCTGCGAGCCGGACCGGCGGCGACCGTGGGCACCGGCGCGTCTCTTGAGCGAGCCTGGTCGGGCCGCCGAGGTGTATGAACGACTCGTTCACCTCGTCTGACGACATGAACGAGTCGTTCATGACGTCGCCAACCCCCCGCCAAACGTCGCGAATGAGTCATTCGGGACCTCCGGCGCCCCCAATGACTCATTCGCGACACCCGACTCCGCGCGCGGACGTGACTTTGCCGGAGCCCAAGCGTCCGACGACAGCGCGAGCCGGACAACCGGCCAAGCACCACGAAATGGCGAAGGCCGCCACGAGGAATCCCTCATGGCGGCCTTCGCGGGAAACAAGTCTCAGCGGATCCCCGCCGGCACCGCCACCGGGGAGCTCACCGGCGTCGACGTCGGGACCAGCTGCTGCGGCACCGCCATCTGGGCCGGCAGCAGGTTCGCCGGCTGCGGCGCTCCGCCGCCCGTCTCCGGGGTGCCGTCACCGCTGTCCGCGGTCGTCCCCACCAGGGCCAGCGCGCTCAGCACCAGTCCGGACACCACCACGCCGGCCCCCTGCGCCGCGCGGCGCTTGAACCGGCCGCCGCCCAGGACGTTCGGGGACTGGCCCAGGGGCGCCGTTGATCCCAACGGCGCGACACCACCCAGGACCCCCGTGTCGCGCAGCCCCGCCACCCGGTCCGGGCGCTGGACCGCGACCAGCTGGCCGTCGGCCGTGATGGCCAGGTTGTCCGGCGCGCTCGGGAGGTCCGTGTGCTCCGGGATCGACTGCAGGCTCGCCAGGAACCCCGCCGACATCGACGGCGCCCCCGCGCGGCGGATCGCGTCCACCGTCTGGCGCTGGGCGCGCACTTCGGCGGCGCACGCCGCGCAGCGCGTGATGTGCGACGCCGCGCGATCACGGGCGCCGTGTGAGAGCTCCCCGTCGACGAACGCCACCACGGCGTCCGGCAGCAGGTGCGACTCGGGGAGTCCCCAGCCTCGGGGTGCGGTCATACCGACACCTTCGCAGACTCCGGGGCCTGAGCGCGCCGGCGCTCGAGCGACGCGCGCAGCGCCTGGCGCCCGCGGTGGATCCGGCTGCGGACGGTGCCCAGCTTGACACCGAGGGTCGCGCCGATCTCCTCGTACGAGAGCCCTTCGACGTCGCACAGCACCACGGCGGCGCGGAACTCCGGCGGCAGCTCGTCGAGCGCGGCCTGCAGGTCCGGGTCCAGGTGCGTGTCGGAGAAGACCTGCTCGGGGCTCGGGTCGTCGCCCACGATGCGGTCGGTGTCCTCCGGCAGGCCTTCCATCCGCACGCGCGAGCGGCGGCGGGCCATGTCGAGGAAGAGGTTGGTGGTGATCCGGTGCAGCCAGCCCTCGAACGTGCCGGGCTTGTAGGACGCCAGCGACCGGAAGACCCGGATGAAGGTCTCCTGGGTGAGGTCCTCGGCGTCGTGCGTGTTGCCGGTCAGGCGGTAGGCGAGCCGGTAGACCCGGTCGCTGTGCTCGCGGACGACCTCGTCCCAGGACGGCGGCGTCCAGGCCGCCTCGTCCAGGGACACGGGCTGAGCCGCGTCGGCGTCGTTATCGGCAACGGCGTTCTGCATCGCGGGAGCAGGCACCTCCATCTGCGTTTCTCCTGTCTGCTCCACCCAACGCGGGCTGTGGCCACGGTGTTCCCCGTGTGCTCGGATTTCAGTCTGTCCGGACTCCTTATGGTTCTAGTGAGACTGGACTGAGAGCAGGCTGAGAACTTCTTCCCGGGTGCTTACCAGGGAGCCTGCGCGGATTTATCGACAACCAACGCTAACCTCCGTGCGTGAACACGCCCACCCCTGCGGCCGCACCGGCCGACTCCGGGTTCGTCGACGGGTACCTGCCCGACGACGAGGTGCTGGCTTCGGCGCGCGCACGGGCCGACGACCTGGGCTGCAGCTCGCTGAGCGCGGGCGCGGGCGCGACCCTGCGCTTCCTGGCCGCGACGCTGTGCGCGAAGGCGGTCGTCGAGGTCGGCACGGGCGCCGGGGTGAGCGGGCTGAGCCTGCTGCGCGGCATGGCCCCCGACGGCATCCTGACTTCGATCGACGTCGAGCCGGAGTACCAGCGCGCGGCGCGCGCGACGTTCCGCGAGGCCGGCTACGCGCCGGGCCGGACGCGCCTGATCGTCGGGCGCGCGCTGGACGTGCTCCAGCGGCTGACGCCGGGCGGCTACGACCTGGTGTTCGTCGACTCCGCGCACATCGAGTACCCCGGCTGCTACGAGCTGGGCGTGTCGCTGCTGCGACGCGGCGGGATCATCGCGTTCCACAACGTGCTGGCCGGCGGCCGCGTGATCGACCCGTCCCACCGCGACCCGGAAACCCTCGCGCTGCGCGAGGTGGCGCGAGCGTTCCGCGAGGACGAACGCCTGGTCCCGGCCCTGTTGCCGGTGGGTGGCGGGCTGCTGGTGGCCGCGGCGATCTGATCAGTTGTCCACAGGGTCGGGCAGATGTGGACAACTCGCCGCTCGCGGCGGGTTGTGTCGGTGGCCGCCGATAGACTGGAACGGGGACGCCCCCCAGGGACGGGTGGGGGCTGTCCCAGCTGCGACCGCGGCCGCCGCCAGGAGCAGCCACACCGCCACCACCGCGATCAGCCACGGCCATCCCGCGTGCCCGTAAACCCACGCCCCGGCCGCGCCGCCGACGCTGCTGCCCAAGTAGTACGTCGCCGTGTACATGCCGCCCACCTGGCCGCGCGCGTTCTCGGGGGCGTCGGCCGCCGCCCAGCCGTTCGCGACCGCGTGCGCCGCGAAGAACGCGCACGTCAGCACCAGGAAGCCCGCGATGACCAGCGGCAGTGCGTCCGGCAGCGTCAGCGCCGCGCCGACGGCCGTGAGCAGCAACGCGCCGATCAGCGCACGACGCCTGCCCACGCGCGCCACCAGCCGGCCGGCCGCCGCGGACGACACCGAGCCGGTCGCGTAGGCGAGGAAGACCAGCGACGCGATCGCCGGCGACAGGTCCAGCGGAGCACCGGTCAGCCGGAACCCGGCCGCGTTGTAGAGCGCGACGAACGAGCCCATCGCGAGCAGCGCGACGGCGTACTGGGCGAGCAGCACCCGCTTGCTCAACGCCGTGACCAGCTCTTTCGCGACCGTCCGGAGCTGGGCGTCGCCGCGCGGACGCGTCCCAGGAGGCAGCGTCACGACCGTGATCGCCGAGCAGATCGCGCCCACGCCCGCGACCACGAACAGCGCGCCGCGCCAGCCGAGCGGCCCGGCGGTGAACCCGCTGGCCAGCCGGCCGAGCATGCCGCCGATCGTATTGCCCGCGATCATCGCGCCGACCGCGGCGGCGACGCCCGCGCGGCCGAGGCGTTCGGCCAGGTAGGCGGCCGCGACACCGGGGAAGCCGGCGATGGCGACGCCCTGGAGGGCGCGCAGGACGAGCAGCGCCGGGTACGTCGGCATCAACGGCAGCAGCAGCCCGAAGACGACGGACGCGATCACCGACGTCAGGATCACCGGGCGCCGGCCGATCACCTCGGACAACGCGGCGATCGGGAGGACGGCGATGGCGAGCGCGCCGGTCGCGACGCTGACCGCGAGCGCCGCGCCGCCGGGGTCGAGGTGGTACTGCGCGGCGAGTTGGGGCAGCACCGGTTGCGGCGCGTACAGCAGGGCGAAGGAGGAGATCCCGGCCGCGGCGACGGCGGTCTTGACTCGGCGCGTGGAGGTCACCACCTGAAAGTAAGCAGCGCTAACCAATACGTCTAATGCACCAAGCTGGCATGATTGATGCGATGACGTATGACTCGCTGTCGGCGCAGGTGGCGCCGCACCTGCCGCTGCTCGCCGCCCTGCGCGAAACGAGGAACGTCACACGCGCGGCCGAGCTGCTGGGCGTCCCGCAGCCGACGGTGAGCCGCCGCCTCGCGGCGCTGGCCGCCGCGCTGGGGGCGCCGCTGACGGTCCCGGACGGCCGCGGCATCCGCCTCACGCGCGCGGCCGAACTGCTGGCCGAAGCGGCCGAGCGCGGCCTGGCGGCGGTGGACACCGGCGTCCGGCTGGCGCGCGAGGAGGTGGCGCCGGAGTCGGGGCACGTCGTGCTGGGGTTCCTGCACCTGCTCGGGCGGTCGCTGGTGCCTTCGCTGCTGCGCGGGCACCGGGCGCGGTACCCGGGGGTGCGGTTCACGCTGGTCCAGGGTTCGCGGCAGGAGATGCTGGACCGCCTGGCGGGCGGCGAACTGGACCTGGCGCTGCTGGCACCACTGCCCACGGCGGCTTCGCTGGCCACGGCGGGTTTGGTGGACGAGGAGATCCTGCTGTCGGTCCCGGCGGGCCACCCCCTGGCGGGCCGGGAGTCGGTGCGGGTGGCGGAGCTGGCCGACGAGGAGTTCGTGCTGCTGGAGCAGGGTTACGGGGTCCGGACGCTGACGGACGAGCTGTGCGCGGCGGCGGGCTTCACCCCGCGGATCGCGTTCGAGGGCCAGGAATCGGACACGGTCCGGGGCCTGGTGGCGGCGGGGCTGGGGGTGGCGCTGCTGCCGCGGTTCGGGCCGGGGACGCCGGCCGGGGTGGCCGAGGTGCCGTTGGAGCCGCGGCCGTACCGGACGATCGGGCTGGTGTGGCGGGCCGACGAGCCGATGACCCCCGCGGTCACCGGCTTCCGCGACCACGTCCTGACGACGGCGGCCGAGCGCTGAGGCTCAGGCCAGCGAAGCCGCCAGCTCCACCAAAGTCCGGGCCGCGAACCCCGTCGCTCCCGGCACCACCTCGTCGTAGTTCTTCTCCGATCGCGCCGGCCCCGCGATGTCCAGGTGCGCCCACGGCAGCCCCGCCGTGAACTCGCGCAGGAACAGCGCCGCCGTGATGCCGCCCGGGCCCGCCGGGGTCTGGCGGACGTCGCCGAACTCGCCGCGGACGTTCTCCGCGTAGTCCTCCACCAGCGGCATCCGCCACCACGCCTCGCCCACGCGCTCCCCCGCCGAACGAACCAGCGAAGCCAGCGAGTCCGCCGAAGCGAACAGCCCGCCCGTGCGCAGACCCAGCGACACCTTCATCGCGCCGGTCAACGTCGCCGCGTCCACCACCAAGTCCGGGGTGTAGCGGCGGATTCCGTACGCCAGCGCGTCGGCCAGGACCATGCGGCCCTCCGCGTCCGTGTTGCCGACCTCGGTCGTCTTGCCGCCGTAGTGCCGGACGATGTCGCCCGGCCGGTACGCCGACCCCGACACGTGGTTCTCCGCCGCGGGCACCAGGGCCGTCACGCGCACCGGCAAGCCCAGCGCCGCGATGCCGCGGATCGCCGCGATCACCGCCGCGCCGCCCGCCATGTCCGTGCGCATCAGGTGCATGCCGTCGGCCGGCTTGATCGACAGGCCGCCCGTGTCGAACGTGATGCCCTTGCCCACCAGCAGCAGGTGCTTCGCCGCCCCCGACGGCTTGTACGTCATCTCGATCAGCCGCGGCGGCCGCGCCGAACCGCCGCCGACCGCCAGGACGCCGCCGAAACCCTGCGTCGCCAGCCACTTCTCGTCCCGGATCGCCACCTCGACGCGCGGGCCGGCCACCCGGGCCGCCGTCTCCGCCAGCCACGCCGGGGTCTTCACATTGGACGGTGTGTTCGCGAGGTCGCGCGTCAGCGCCGTCGACGCCGCCAGCACCGAAGCCCGGTCGACCAGCGAAATGAACGACTCGACCGCCCGGTCGTGCGCGACCAGCCGCACCGTCCGCACGACCGGCTTGGGGTCGTCACCGGTCACCTTGAACTTGTAGCCCCCGAGCAGCAGCCCCAGCGCCAGCTCCGTCACGTGGTCGCCGGAAGCCTCCTCCGGCAGCACCAGCTGCACCGCGCGGAACGCCTTGCCGCCGTGGCGTGACATCCGGGGCTCCGCCCCGGGCCGGGGGCTCCGCCACCCGGAGCCCCCGAAAGCCTCGATGTCGTCGGCCAGCGCCGCGTTCACCGCGCGGACCAGCGCCGCACCCGCCTTCCGGTACTGCTTCGGCTCGCCGTCGCCCAGGCCCGCGACCCAGCGGGCTTCGCCGGCGGGGACCGTCTGCACGTCGCCCGCCTTGCCGGTGATCCGGACACCGCCGATCTCCAGCGGCTCGGACTCGACGTCGTCGGCGGGTGCGGTTACCAGCCGGGCCGTCGGGGCGCCGCGGCGGAGGTCGCCCGCCACCTCGATGTCGAGCAGACTGGTCGGAACGGGGGGTAGCGGATTACGCACAGTGAGCAACCTTCGGGCGCAGAGGAACCGCGACCCCGGCCTCCGAAGGGAGACCGGGGTGCGACGGAAGGACGGTTCGAGGGGATCGGCTAGCCGGTGACCTCCGCCAAAGCGGCGCCGAGGTCCTTCGCTTCTTCCGCGGAAAGTTCGACGACGAGTCGCCCACCACCCTCGAGCGGTACGCGCATCACGAGGCCCCGCCCCTCCTTAGTCACTTCGAGGGGACCATCTCCGGTCCGGGGCTTCATGGCCGCCATAGCGTGCTCCCTCCGTCTCAACCGGCGCGCCCGGGTCGCGCTCGCGTGAAAGCCAGCCGGGTCTTGGTGTCCATTGTCCCTCATCAGCGGCCGGGCGCATCAGCGGACCGATCTTTTGCCGCCGTATCGGTGCTGGTATGCGGCTCGCGCGGGGTGGAAGACTGTCGGACGACCGAGGTTTCCGCGCAAGGAGAAGACGTGACCACATCCGACGTCCTGCTGTCCGCCGACGCCGACGGGGTGCGCACCCTCACGCTCAACCGGCCGCAGGCGTACAACTCGCTGACCGTCGAGCTGAAGGAAGCACTGCTCGCGGCGCTGCGCGAGGCGGCGGACGACGAAGCCGTCCGCGCGGTCGTGCTGACCGGTTCCGGCAAGGCTTTCTGCGCCGGCCAGGATTTGAAGGAGCACGTGGGGCTGCTCCAGGCGGGTGACCCCGCCCCGCTACACACGGTGAAGGAGCACTACAACCCGATCGTCAAGGCGATCGTGTCGATGGAGAAGCCGGTGATAGCGGCGATCAACGGCACCGCCGCCGGCGCCGGGGCCGCCTTCGCCTACGCCAGTGACCTGCGGATCGCCGCCGAGTCGTCGTCGTTCCTGATGGCGTTCGCCAACGTCGGGCTCGGCCCGGACTCGGGCGCGTCCTGGACGCTGCAGCGGCTGGTCGGCTACGGCCGTGCGGCCGAGCTGATGCTGCTGGCCCGGACCGTCGACGCCGCGGAGGCGCTGCGGCTCGGCCTGGTCGGCGAAGTCGTAGCGGACGAAGAGCTGCCGGCGCGCGCCCAGAAGATCGCGGCGAAGCTGGCGAACGGGCCGACCGTGGCCTACGCGAAGATCAAGGGCGTGCTCAACCTGGCGGCGCAGTCGACGTTCGAGGAAGCGCTGGAAGCCGAGGACGCCGCCCAGACCGCGCTCGGCGCGACCGCCGACCACAGCGAGGCCGTCGAGGCCTTCGTCGGCAAGCGCAAGCCCAACTTCCAGGGCAAGTGACCGACGGCTGCTTCCGGGTTCAGCCGGCCCGGAAGCAGCCTTCGACGTGGTCGTCGACCATGCCGGTGGCCTGCATCAGCGCGTAGCACGTGGTCGGGCCGAGAAAGACGAAGCCGCGCTTCTTCAGTTCCTTCGCCATCGCTTTGGACTCGTCCGTGATCGCCGGGACGTCCGCCATCGTCTTCGGACGGACCTGAGCAGAAGGCGCGAACGACCACAAAAGGTCGTCCAAGGGCGTGTCCAGGGAAGCGATCGCCTTCGCGTTGTTGATCGCCGCCAGGATCTTCGCCCGGTTCCGCACGATCGACGGGTCCTGCATCAGCCGCTCGACGTCGGCGTCGCCGAACTTCGCCACCTTCACCGGCTTGAACTGCTTGAACGCCGTCCGGAAGCCCTCCCGCTTGCGCAGGATCGTGATCCACGAAAGCCCGGACTGGAACGACTCGAGGCACAGCCGCTCGTACAGCTCGTCCTGGCCGTGGAGCGGCACGCCCCACTCTTCGTCGTGGTACGACGCGTAGTCCGGGGTCGAATTGCCCCAGCTGCACCGCGCGACGCCGTCGGCGCCGAGAAGCTCACTCATCCCCACCCACCGAATAGTCCTCCGCGAACCGCGCGAACCGCCGCAGCGACTGGCGCACCCCCAGCGCGAACGCCGGCCGCACCACCGGCCAGCCGAGCTTCCCCAGCGGCCCGAACGGCAGCCGCAGGTGCTCGGCCCAGACGAACGTCGAACGCGTCGCGCCCTTGGGCACCACCTGGAACACGCCCGTGCCCTGCACGAAGCTGCCGAGGTGGCGGACCCCGCACCGCACCGGCGGCTCCCAGCTGGTGATCTCCATCGTGTCGGTGAAGCCGATGCCGGCCACCCCGGTGAACGCCGCCAGCCGCGACCCGACGCTGCGGCCGTTGCCCTCGACGACCTCGACCTCGGTGCCGAGCATCCACTCGCCCTGGCGCGTCCAGTCCGTCAGCGCGAGCCAGGTCGTCCCGGCCGGCGCGCGGACGTCGACCGACAGGATCAGATCCGTCACTGGGCGCCTTCGGGCGAGCTCTCCCGCTCGCGTTCACGCTGCTCCAACTCGGCGACCCGGGTGCGCAGCTCGTCGAGCTCGACGCCGAGGCGCCGCATCACCCAGTCCACTTCGGACATCTTGTAGCCGCGCAGGACCAGCTGGAAGCGGACGTCGGTCAGGTCCTCGCCGGTGATGTCCTCGGCGGGCAGCCGCGTCGGCGAACTGCCCGGCGGCAGCGGGGCGAGCTCCTCACCCCGGCCGAAGACCACGGCGGCGAGCAGGAACACCACGGCGGCCACCAGCAGCATGACTACGAGGTAGATCAGCGCGGTCGTCACGCGACGATCGTGGCATACCCGCCCCACGATCGTCTCGCGAGCACGACGAGCCGCAGCGAAAGCAGCACCCACGCGACCATCAGCAAGGCGCACGGGACGCTCAGGAACAGCCGCGAGACGTCGACGAACCCGGTCGTGCAGATCAACAGCCCGACCGAAGCGAGGTTGACGCCGACGGCCGCCGCGATGAGCACGCCGCAGAACCGGGCGAGCCCGGCGCCGTCCAGGCGACGGCTCAGCCAGCGGATGCCGAGCAGCGCGAGCACGCCGATCACCGGCACGACGAACACCGCGCCGTGGGTGACGTGCGTGACGACCTTGTACCACTCCGGCGTCGGCGTCGAGATCTTCGTCCACTCGCCGAAGGTGAGGATCCGGGCGTAGTCCCACGCGATCTGCATCGCCGGGACGCCGAGGACGAGCTTCCACAGCGTCCGGACGCCGCTGAGCATGCCGAGTTCGGCCTGGTAGTCGCGGGCGACGACGGCCGCCGGTCCGAAGTCGGCGACCGCGCGGCGCTCGGCGTCCTCGTCGGTCCAGCCGCCCGCGCGGTAGGCGTCGGCGGCGTCGCGCAGGCCGTCGCGGGCCTCCCCCAGCAGGTCGGCCTTGAACCGGCCGCAGCCGCGCAGCCTGCGGTCCAGGTCCCCCAGGTACTCGTCGATCATGCGCCCAGCACTCCCCCGATGACCGCGGTGAACTCCCGCCATTCGGTGCGTTCGGCGGCCAGGGCTTGCTCGCCGGAGCGGGTGAGGCGGTAGGTGCGGCGCTTGCGGCCGGACACGACGTCCCATTCGCTGGCGAGCCAGCCGGCGCGCTCGAGCCGGCGCAGCGCCGGGTAGACGGTGCCGGTCGGCAGGTCGAGCGCGCCGTCGCTGCGCAGCTGGAGCGCCTCGATGATCGCGTAGCCGTGCAGCTTGCGGCCGTCGAGCACCGCCAGCAGCAACGCGTCGAGGTGCCCGCGCAAGGTGTCCGCCTTCATAGGTACGCAGTCTACACGTCGACTGACTACATGTAGGCAGCCTACGTGTAGCCTGTCTACATGAACGCACTCCCGGTCGCGAGACTCCAGTTCGCGACGACGACCTCGTTCCACTTCCTGTTCGTGCTGCTCACCCTGGGGTTGGTCACGCTGGTGGCCGTGATGCAGACGCGCTGGACGCTCGGCGGAAAGCCCGAACTGCTGCGGATGACGCGCTTCTGGGGCCGCCTGTACGTCATCAACTACGCGCTGGGGATCGTCACCGGCATCGTGATGGAGTTCCAGTTCGGGCTGACCTGGACCGGTCTTTCCGCCTTCGCCGGTGACGTCTTCGGCGCGCCGCTGGCCATCGAGACGCTGGTGGCGTTCTTCCTCGAGTCGACCTTCCTCGGCCTGTGGATCTTCGGTTTCGGGCGCCTGCCCGAATGGCTGCACCTGACGCTGATCTGGCTGGTCACGCTGACCGCGTACGCGTCGGCGCTGTTCATCATGCTGGCCAACTCGTTCCTCCAGAACCCGGTCGGCAGCCGGCTCGAGGGCGGCACGCTGCACCTCGACGACTTCGGCGCGCTGTTCTCGAACCCGGCGCTGGTCGCGTCGCTGCCGCACGTGCTCAGCGCCGCGCTGGTGACCGGCGGGTTCTTCGTGGTCGGCGTCAGCGCGTACCACTTCCTGAAGCGCACGACCGAGGTCGAGTTCTTCCGCCGGTCGATGCGGATCGGCGTGGTCGCGGCCCTGGTCGGCTCGATCTTCGTGGTCAACCAGGGCTTCGCGCAGTTCGGCGAGCTCAAGATGTACCAACCGGACAAGCTGGGCGGGGCCGCGGTGGGCGCGCCGCTCGGGGCGATGATCGCGCTCGGGTTCGCCATGTTCCTCTGCGCGATCCTCGGCACGCTGCTGCTGGTCCGGAACTGGCTCACCAAGGCGCGGTTCCTGCACTACCTGATGGTCGCGGCGATCCCGTTGCCGTTCCTCGCGGCGATCGCCGGCTGGCTGGTGCGCGAACTCGGCCGCCAGCCGTGGCTGGTGTGGGGGAAGCTGCGCACCGCGGACGCGATCGCGGACGTCCCCGCCGGCCAGATCCTGTTCTCCTTCATCGCTTTCTCACTGCTGTTCGCCGCGCTCGCGGTCGCCGACTGGGTGCTCATGGCGCGCGTCGCCAAGCGCGGCCCGGAGCCGGTCGGTGACCCTGGTGTGCCCGCCGAGCTGCCCGTCCTGAGCGGAGTCTGACCGATGGTGACCTTCTTCTGGTGCCTGCTGGGCCTGTTGACCTGCGGGTACTTCGCGCTGGCGGGTTACGACTACGGCGTCGGCATGCTGCTGCCCGCGTTCGAGGCCGACGAGCGGCGGCGACGGCAGACGCTCGGCGCGCTCGGGCCGTTCTTCCTGGCCAACGAGGTGTGGCTGGTGGCCGCGGTCGGCGTTTTGTTCGGCGCGTTCCCGCACCTGGAGGGCAAGGTGTTCGCCGGGGCGTACGTCCTGGTCGTGACGCTGCTGCTCGGCCTGGTCACGTTCACGGCGTCGATGCAGCTGCGCAGCCGCCGCCCGGACGCACGACGCGGCGCGTGGACGGCGGGCATCGTCGGCGGCGCGCTGGTGACGGCGCTGTCGTGGGGCCTGTTCCTCGGCAACCTGGTGCTGGGCCTGCCGCCGACCGGTGACGTCCTCGCGTTCTTCAACCCCTACGCGGTGTTGTGGGGGCTCGGGTTCGTCGCGCTGTTCTGCCTGCAGGGCTCGGCGTTCCTCGCCGTGCGGGCGCCGGCGGAGCTGACCGGCCGCGCGGTGCGGCTGGCCCGCGCTTTCTCGGCACCCGTGGTGGCTTTCCTCGTGATAGCCACGGTGTGGGGCTTCTTCGCGCTTTCCGGCGTCACAGCGCTCGGCGTCGGTGTGGCCGTGCTGACGTTCGTCGCCTTCGCCGTCTTCCGGCTGGCGTTGGCGGCGCGGCGGTTCCGGGTGGCGCTCGTCGGGTCGATGGTGCTTTCGGCGTGTCCGGCGCTGCTCACCGGCACGCTGCGGTTCCCGACGGTGCTCGTGTCCTCGGCGTACACGCTGAGGGTCGAGGAGGCGGCGACGGCGTCCGGGACCTTCGCGGTGCTGGCTTGGTTCGCTGTGCCGGCGGTGCTGGTGCTCCTGGTGGTGCAGTGGCTGACGTGGCGCGCGCACCGGCATCCGCTCGACCAGCGCTCGCTGCTGCACTTCTAGGAGTCGTCGTGCCTGCTCTGCCCGGACTCCGGCGATACCTCGTTCTTTTGGGCCTGCTCGGAGTGCTCTCCGCCGTTTTGGTGCTGGTCCAGGCCGAAGGTCTGGCCACGCTGCTCACCGGCGGCGGGGTTTCGCTTCTGCTGGTCGCGGCGGTCCTCGGCCGCGTCGCGCTCACCTGGCGTCACGGCGTCCTCTGTGGACGGTTCGTGGCGTCGGTCCGCGGCGGCCTGCGACGGCGGCTGCTCGGCTCGTCTTCCGATCGCGCCGGGGTGGTCGCCACGCAGGTCACGCGCGGTGTCGACGCGACGGACAGCTACCTGAGCGGCTACCTGCCGTCGCTGGTGGTGTCGGTGGTGGTGCCGATCGCGGTGGTCGTGCGGCTGTTCACGACGGACGTCGTGTCGGCGCTGGTGGTGACGGCGACACTGCCGCTGATCCCGGTGTTCGCGATCCTGGTCGGGAAACACACGGCGGCGCGGACTTCGCGGCAGTGGTCGTTGCTCTTGAAGCTGGGCGGCCACTTCCTCGACGTCGTCCGCGGGCTCGAGACGCTGAAGGTGTTCGGGCGGGCGTCCGCGCAGGCTTCGACGGTCCGGTCGATGGCTTCCGCGCACGCCGACGCGACTCTGAAGACGCTGCGGGTCGCTTTCTTGTCATCTCTCGTGTTGGAACTGGTCGCGACCATGTCGGTGGCGCTGGTCGCGGTGCCGGTCGGGTTCCGGCTTCTCGCCGGTGGTCTTGACGCTCGGACGGCGTTGCTGATTCTGGTTCTGGCGCCGGAGGCGTACTTGCCTCTGCGGGCTGCCGGGGCGAAGTTCCACGCTGCGGCGGAGGGGTTGACGGCGTTGCGCGAGGCTTTGGCGGTGCCGGTGGTGGTTTCCCGGTCGGCTGCTTTCACTCGACGGCGAGGTGCGCCTTCCGTCGTCTTCGAGCGGGTTTCGGTCAGCTACTCCGGGGTTGTGGCTCTGTCCGATGTGGACTTGACGGTGTCGGCTGGTTCGCGGGTGGCTCTGGTCGGGCCCAGCGGGTCGGGGAAGAGCACTTTGCTGGCGGTGCTGCTGGGGTTCGTTTCTCCTTCTTCGGGGCGGATCCTGGTCGATGGCGCGGACTTGCGTTCGTTGTCTTCCTCGGACTGGCTGGCCGACGTGGCGTGGGTCCCGCAGCGGCCGACGCTGTTCCGGGGGTCGCTGGCGTCGAACATCGCGTTGGGGTCATCGGCGGACGTTCCTTCGGCGGCCCGAGCGGCGGCGCTGGACGCGGTGGCGGCGGGGTTGCCCGCCGGGTTCGACACCCCGGTGGGCGAGCTGGGTGAGGTCCTGTCGGCGGGTCAGCGTCAGCGGGTGGGGCTGGCGCGGGCGTTGGCGCGGACGTCGGCGGGGTTGGTGCTGCTGGACGAACCGACGGCCCGGCTGGACTCCCGCACGGAAGCGACGGTGCTGTCGGCGACGCGGCGGCTGCTGCAAGGCCGGACGGCGGTGCTGGTCGCCCACCGGCCGGGGATGGCCGGGTTGGCGGACCGGGTGATCGAGCTGCGGGATGGCCGAGTGTGCGCGGAGGTGGCGGCATGACCATCTGGGCCCTGTCTCCCAAGGACGTCCTTCGCCTTCTCCGCGCCGCTCTTCTCGGCGCCGGAGCCGAACTCGCCGCCCTTGCTCTCATGGCCACCGCCGCCTGGCTGCTGCTTCGCGCCGCCGAACAACCTCCGCTCGGCGCCCTCACCGTCGCCATCGTCGGCGTCCGGGCCTTCGCCCTCCTGCGCGGTGGCCTCCGGTACGCCGAACGGCTCGCCGGGCACGAGGTCGTCCTGCGGTGGCTCGGTGCCCTTCGCACCCGCGTCTACCAGGCCCTCCTCCCCGGCTCGCGCTACTCCGGCGGGGACCTCGTCACCCGGCTCGTGTCCGATGTGGACGCTCTGCAGGACGCCGTCCTGCGGTGGCTGCTGCCCGCCGGCGTCGCCGGGCTCGTCGGGGGCGCCGCCGTGGTCGTCACCGCCACCGCATCGGGACCGGCCGCCGTCGCGCTCGGCGGTGGACTGCTCGTCGCCGGGGTTCTTCTGCCCTGGCTGGTCATTCGGCTGACCGGCAAGGCTGCCCAGGAAGACGCTCCGAAGCGAGCCGAACTCGCCGAACGAGCCGTCGAACTCGTCACCGGGCACCGCGAACTCGTCGCCGCCGGCGCCCTGGAACAGACCCGCGCGCGAGCCACCGGCGTCGTCGATCAGCTCGCGGGCCGCGAACGCACCACCTCGGGCAAGACCGCCCTGCTCACCGCCGCCGGAACGCTCGTCCAGCTCACCACCACCGTCGCCGTCGCGCTGCTCTGCCACGCCTCCGTGCCCTGGACCGCCGCGCTCACCCTGGCCGCCATGACCACCTTCGAAGTCGTCCTCCCGCTCGTCGGCGCCGCCCGGCGCGTCCCCGAGATCCGCGCGTCGGCCGCCCGCGTGAAAGCCGTGCTCACCGAGCCCGCCAGGCCTCAGGGCACCCGGTCCGTACACAAAGGACACCTCACGCTGCGGAAGGCCGGAGTGAGGTATCCCGGCCGGGCGCCCGCAGTGAAGGACATCGACCTCGACCTCCCGCCCGGCAAGCGCGTCGGGATCCTCGGCCCCAGCGGTGCCGGCAAGACGACCCTGCTCCGGCTCCTCCTCGGCCTCGAAACCCCCACCGACGGCCAGGTCCTCCTCGACGGCCACCCGCTCGCCGAGTACGCCGGCCTGCCGGAACTCGTCTCAGGAGCCCTGGCCGACGCCCACGTCTTCCACACGACCGTCCGCGAAAACCTCCTGCTCGCAAAACCGCTGGCAACCGACGAAGAGCTGAAAGAAGCTTGCGCGACCGCCGACTTCGACCTCGACCTGGACCGCGACACCGGTCCGGACGGCGACGCGCTCTCCGGCGGTCAACGCCAGCGGCTGATCCTCGCCCGCGCGGTCCTGGCCGCGCCGAAGGTCCTGGTGCTCGACGAACCGGTCGAAGGCCTCGACCCCGCCCACGGCGACGCCGTCCTGGCGAGGGTGCTCGCGAAAGCGAGAGGCACCGTCGTCCTCGTCACCCACCGCCCCGAGCAGCTCGAGAGCTTCGACGAGATCCTCACCCTCGAGGACGGGCGAGCACTTCCCGCATCGGCGGCCGGTCCGCGACCCGGACCTCGGTGACGTCCGGCAGCCACTCCTCGTCGACCTGCACGAACTGCGTGAACGGAGCGTCCGCGGCCGGGACCCCGCAGCGCGAAAGCGCCGTGCCCAGGATCTGCCGGGACATCGCGCCCAGCTGCAGCAACGACCGGTTCCGGTGCTTGCGGACGCCGAGGTTGACCTGCGCGAGCCCGTCGAGGCCGTAGCGCGCCTCGGCGTCGAGCAGCAGGCCGATTTCGACGCCGTACCCGGCGGCGAACGGCACCGATTCCAGGAACTCGCGCGTGCCCGCGTACTCGCCGCCGAGCGGCTGGACCAGCCCGCCGAGCGAGGGGCGCAGCGCCGAAAGCACCGGCCGCGCCAGCAGCTCGGTGACGCGGCCGCCCCCCGTGCTCTCCAGCCGCAGCGGACGGCGGTAGAAGCCCTTGACCAGGTGGACGCCGCTTTCGGACACCAGCGGCCCGAGCAGCGAAGTCACGAACGCGGGGTCCGGGTCGACGAGGTCGGAGTCGAGGAACACGACGATGTCGCCGCTGGTCGCGGCCAGCGAGCGCCACAGCACCTCGCCCTTGCCGGGCACCGGCGGCAGGTCCGGCAGCACGTCCTCGCGGCGGACCACCCGCGCGCCCGCGGCCTCGGCGGTTTCCACCGTCGCGTCCGTGGAACCCGAGTCCACGACCACGAGCTCGTCGACGACGCTGCCGACGAGCGGTCGCACCGACGCGACGACGTCACCCACGGTCCGCTCTTCGTCCAGTGCCGGTAGCACCACCGAAACCGTGCGGTCACCCTTCGCGGTCACGATGTCCTCGGGCGTCCACCCGGGCTCCTGCCACGTACGCCGCTCGAACCAACTCACGAGTAACGATCGTGCCATGCTGGGAGCCACCGCACCGAAGAGGAGGACCACTTGATCGCGCTGCTTGTCCGGTTCGTGCTGGGGCCGCTGGCCAGGGCGGTGTACCGGCCGGAGGTGATCGGCGTCGAGAACGTGCCCACGACGGGCGCGGTGATCCTCGCCGCCAACCACCGCGCCGCGCTCGACACCGGCGTGATCACGTTCGCGACGCCGCGGCAGGTCAAGTTCCTCGGCAAGGCGGAGTACTTCACCGGCAAGGGCGTCAAGGGCAAGCTGATGGCCGGGTTCGTCGGCGGGCTCGGCTACATCCCGGTCGAGCGCGGCAACGCCCAGGCCGGGCTGGCCGCCCTCGAAGCGGCGCGCAAGGTGCTCGACGCGGGCGGCGTCTTCGCGATCTACCCCGAAGGCACGCGCTCCCTCGACGGCCGGCTGCACCGCGGCCACACCGGCGTCGCGGCGCTGGCCCTGGCGACGGGGGCGAAGGTGGTGCCGGTCGCGCTGACCGGCACCGAGCAGCTCCAGGCCGCGGGGCAGCGCGTCCCACGTCCGGCGAAGATCGCGATCACGTTCGGCAAGCCACTGGACTTCTCGCGGTACGAAGGCCAGGACTACTCGCCGGCGATCCGCCGGTCGGTCACCGACGAGGTGATGTACCAGATCCTGGAGATCTCCGGCCAGGAGTACGTGGACACCTACCACAAACGGCCCAGCGAGGGCGTCGCCTGAGCCGTCCGGGCTCGCCGAGCCCGGACCAAAGGTCGCACTCGCCGCCGGGCCGTCAACGAGCCTCGAACGAGGCTAAATCCCCGGCGGCTCCTTCGCCCACTTCGGCGGGGCCGGCGGTTCGTACGTCGCGAACCGGTCCAGCAACGCCGCCGGGTCCGCGTCCACCATCAGCAGCTCGCGGTAGTCCGCCTTGACGAACCCCTCGGTCACCATGTGGTCGGCGAAGGCCATCAACGGCCCGTAGTACCCGTCCACGTCGACCAGGCCGATCGGCTTGCCGTGCAGCCCCAGCTGGGCCCACGTCCAGACCTCGAACAGCTCCTCCAGCGTGCCCGCGCCGCCCGGGAGGGCCAGGAAGCCGTCGGACAGGGCCGCCATCTTGGCCTTGCGCTCGTGCATGTCGGCCACGACGTGCAGCTCCGACAGCCCCGCGTGGGAGATCTCGACCGACGACAGCGCCTCCGGGATCACGCCGATCACCTCGCCGCCCGCCGCCAGGGCGGCGTCGGCGACCACGCCCATCGTGCCGACGCTCGCGCCGCCGTAGACCAGCCCGATGCCGCGCTGGGCCAGCAGCTTGCCGAGCGCCGCCGCCTGCTCGGCGTAGCGCGGCGAGAACCCCATCGACGAGCCGCAGAAAACGCAGATCCGGCTCATCAGTGCGTGTCCTCCCATGCCTGGTAGGACTCCTGCACCACGCGGACGGCGTCGTCGATGTCGTCGGTGACGTGCAGCAGGTCCAGGTCGTGCGGGCTCACCTTGCCCTCGGCCTGCACGGTCTTGGCGATCCAGTCGTAGAGCCCGCCCCAGTAGTCGCTGCCGAACAGCACCACCGGGAACTTCGTGACCTTCTTGGTCTGCACCAGCGTCAGCGCCTCGAACAGCTCGTCGAGCGTCCCGAAACCGCCGGGCAGGCAGATGAAGGCCTGCGAATACTTGATGAACATCGTCTTCCGGGCGAAGAAGTACCGGAAGTTGACGCCCAGGTCGACCCACGGGTTCAGGCCCTGCTCGAACGGCAGCTCGATGCCCAGCCCGACGGAGAAGCCACCGGCCTCGGCCGCGCCGCGGTTGACGGCCTCCATCGCGCCCGGGCCGCCACCGGTCATCACGGCGAACCCGGCCTTGGCCAGCGCCTCGCCGATCTTGCGGCCGAGCTCGTACTCCGGGTGGTCGCGCTTGGTGCGCGCCGAGCCGAACACCGTGACCGCGCGCGGGACCTCGGCGAGCGCGCCGAAGCCCTCGACGAACTCGGCCTGGATCCGCAGGACGCGCCACGGGTCGGTGTGCACCCAGTCGGTGGGCCCCCGCGAGTCGAGCAGCCGCTGGTCGGTCGTGCTGCCCTGGTCACGGCGGTCGCCGCGCAGCACGACCGGGCCCTTCTGGCGCTCGACCGGACGCTCGGGGTACTGGCCGTCGGGGAATTCAGACTGTTCACTCACCCGGCCATGCTACGACCTGCCCCCCACTTCTTTCGGGGGTCCGGGGGCGGAGCCCGCCGGCGTGGGGTGTGGGGCTCGGCCCCACAAGTCACAGCGAGAATGCGAGCAGCGCCGTGGAGGTGAAGTCGATGGCCGGCTTGTTGCTGGGCCATGAACTCAAGTCGTCCGCGTAGCGACTTCCCTGGCCGTCGAAGGATTCATACGGTCGGGTGCATTCCTTCGCGCCCGCCGGGAACGGCAGATCGGCGAAGTTGTCCGCTCCGTTCGGTCCGTTGACGACCGCGCCGTACAGCACTTTCGAAGGTCCGGCGAGGTTCGCGGCCTGGTGGTGCGGGCACTGCGGGAACGTCGTGCCGACGCCGACCACGAGCGACACGCCCCAGGCGTTCACGCCGAGCGTGAAGTCACGCTGTTGCGCGCCGAAGGCCGCGTAACAGCTGTCGCCGGTGACGCGCTGGTAGAGCCGCGCGGTGGCCGCGAAGCCGAAGCTCTTGCTGGCGGCGTCGAAGTCGGTGACGTCGACCGCGGTCCGGAATGGACTCTTCTTCGCCGCCGCCACTCCGGAATCGAGCTGACGACGCAGGTCGGCGGCCAGCTCGCGAACGCCGAGCGCGGCGCCCGGGACCCCGGTGCGCAGCAGGCCGGCGAGGTCGGCGTGGGCGAGCGCGCTGGTGTCGTAGAGGTTCAGCGTGCTCGTGTCGTCGCTGCCGATGTACGCCTTCGAGCCAGCCGAGGCCGAAGCGGACCTCCTTCGCCAGCACCGGATCGGGGTCCTCGCGCAGCACGAATCCCAGCTCGGTCAGCGAATACGCGGTGTTGGAGGTGAACTTGACGAAGTCGCCGGCGTCGACCCAGCCGCCCTCGACGTCGACCGGGCCGCCCTGCGGCTTCAGCGGTTCGAAGATTTCGTCGCCGCCCTCGCCGGCGAACTTCGGCTCGGCGTAGACGGTGGCCTTCCGGTCCGCGAGGTGCGAGGGCTTGCGGTCGAGGCGTCCCGGAATGACGTCGTGGCCGTCGCGCCGGCGGCCTTGACGCGGTAGGTGCCCGACCGGTCTACAGTGGACAAGTCCAGATCGAACACCCTGGGGTAGTTCGCGTTCCAGGTGCCGAGGCTCGCGCCGGTGCGGCCTTCCCGGACCGTGCGGCCGCGCTCGTCGACGACCGTGAACTTCCCTTGGGCGCCACCGAGCAGGTACGCGTGCTTCGCCTCGCCCAGCGCGTAGCCGACTTGGTCGACGCGCACCTCGGCCGGAGTGGCCGCTTCGGCCGGGGTGGCGGCGAGGGGCGCGGCGAGTGCGATCGCCGTCGCGAGGGGAAGCAGGCGCATGGTCGGCCTCCACTTTGTTAGGAAAGTTTCCTATTTAGCGCGAGAACGCTACCCCGGCGCGGGCAGGGCGTCGATATGTCCGTTTCCGCGACGACGGCGGCGATGACCTACCGTGGGGAGATGACCGAACCGCTCGGCGCGCGGATCCGGCGGCTGCGCACCGGCCGGGGCTGGACCCAGCGCGAGCTGGCCGAGCCGGGGTACGACCGCGGGTTCCTGGCGAAGGTCGAGACCGGCAGCCGGCCGCCGTCGGAGGAAATGCTGGCTTACCTGGCCGGGCGGCTCGGCCTGACCGCCGACGACCTGCGGTTCGGCCGGCCGCCGGGCGTCGCCGACGAGCTGCGCGCGTCCCTCGACGAGGGCTACCGCGACCTCGAACAGGGCCGGGTCACGGTCGCGGAGGAGCGGTTCGCTCTGGCCGGGAAGCAAGCGGCGGGCTACCACCTCGACGACGTCGAGTGTTACGCGCGGTTCTGCCTCGCCGAGGTGAAGTGGCAGCTGTTCGACGTCGAAGGCGCGCAGAAGGAGCTGGAGCACGCGTCGGAGCTGGCCGAAGCGGCGCCGCCGTGGCTGCGGGCGATGATCGTGCACCGCTGGTCGGGGTGCCGGTACCTGAGCGGCGACGCAGGCGCCGCGATCGCGCGGGTCGAAGAGGCACTGGCCCCTCCGGAACTCGACCCGGATGCCGAGTTGTGCCTGCTCAGCGCGTTGATCCACCCGCTGATGGAGATGGGCGGGCTGCACCGGGCCGAGCGTGCGGCGCTTTCCGGACTTCGCTTGATCAGGACGGCCACGCGGCCGGACTTCGTCGCGCGGTTCCACCGGCAGGCGTCGCAGGTGTGGCAGGCGACCGGGCAGTCCGACCGGGCGGAGCAGGACCTGATCGAGGCGTGCCGCCTGTTCGCGTCGGTGGGGTTCGACCGCGACGCGGCCCGCTGTCGCTGGGCCCGCGGGTACCTGCTGCGCCGGCTGGGCCGCCTGGACGAGGCCCGCGCGGAGCTGACGTCGGCCCGCGACGAGCTGGCGGCGATCGGCGCGGAAGAAGGCGTCGCCGGGGCGACCCTGGAACTGGCCGAGGTCCGGCTGCGCCAAGGCGCGCCCGCCGACGCGGCGTCGCTGGTTTCGGAAGTCTGGCCGCTGCTGGCCCGCGACGTCGAGTCCCTCGGCGAGGCGACGGGCCTGCTGGGTCAGATCGCGCAGTCCCGCGGCGACCTTCCCGCCGCGACCCGGCTCCTCCGCGAGGCGGCCGAGATCCAGACCCGGGCGTCCCTGCACGGCGCGGCGGTTTCGACGTCCCTGCGCCTCGGCGACGTGCTCCGACAACGTGGTCATCTCGACGAGGCCATCCAGGCCTACCAACGCGGCCTGGACTCCGCCGCGGACACCGACACGTAACGGACGACGCGCGTACCTGGGCGTACGGCGGACCTGCGAGCTCTGTGGTCCGGTTGGGGGAAGTTTCCTACCAAAGTCTGGTGAATTGGTTCAGACCAACTCGCACGCCCTGGTTTTCCTGCGGTTTGCCGGGAACGCGAGTGATCTTGACGGGTGCTCGCTAGGCCGTTCGGCCCATTGACCGCCCGGCGAGCGGAACCTTTACTCGGACGCGTCCGGCGCATTAACCCCAGTTATTCCGTCGGACACACTCCTCGCGTCCCCGGAAAGGTTCCCCATGAGATCCCCACGAGGGCTGGCGGCGATCGCCGGCCTGGCCCTGACCTTCGCGGTGCCGGCGATCCCGGCCGCCGCCTCCCCGGCACCCGCCGTCCCGCCCGAGGCGCTCGCCGCCCGCGCCGCCGACCAGGCCGCCCTCAGCGGCGCCGACCGGCTCGCCAAGGGCGCGGCGGAAGCCTTCGTCCGCACCGGCGTCACCCCCGGTGGCGGCGGGCTCTTCTACGCCTCCTACCAGCGCACTTACCACGGCTTGCCGGTCGTCGGCGGGGACGCGGTCGTCGTCGCCGACGGTACCGGGCGCGTCCACGGCACCGAAGCAGCGCGCACCGCCCCGATCACCGTGAAAACCCAAGCGACGCTCCACGCCGAGCAGGCGACCAAGATCGCCACGGCCAAGGTGTCCACAGTAGACACGACCACCACGCCGAAGCTCGTCGTCCTCGCCGGGGACGCCCCGAAGCTCGCCTACGAGGTCGTCGTCTCCGGCCACGACGGCGCGCACCCGACCAAGCTGCACGTCTTCGTCGACAGCGCCACCGGCAAGGTCCTCGACACCCGCGACGACGTCCGCGAAGCAGGCACGGGCAACTCCTACTACGCCGGCACCGTCTCGATCGACACGTCCGGCTCCGGCAGCTCGTACTCGATGACCGACCCGGCCCGCCGCGGCATCGCCTGCGGCCGCGAGGGCGGCTCGATCTTCACGAAGAGCACCAACACCTGGGGCAACGGCTCGGGCACCGACCTCGAAACCGGCTGCGTCGACACGCTTTACAGCGTCCAGACCGAGTGGAAGATGCTCGGCGAGTGGCTGGGCCGAAACGGCATCGACGGCGCCGGCGGCGGCTTCCGCGCGAGCGTCGGCCTCAACGACGTCAACGCCTACTGGGACGGCTCCTCGACCCACTTCGGGCACTCGCAGGACAACCGCCGCCAGGCGACGCCGATGGACGTCGTCGGGCACGAGTTCGGGCACGCCGTCTTCCAGACGACCCCGGGCGGCGCCGGCTCCGGCAACGAGAACGGCGGCCTCAACGAGTCCACCGGCGACATCTTCGGCGCGCTCACCGAGGCCTACGCCAACAATCCCGTCGACCGCCCGGACTTCACCGTCGGCGAAGGCGTCGACCTCGTCGGCCAGGGCCCGATCCGCTACATGTACAACCCGTCGCAGGTCGGCGACCCGAACTGCTACTCCGCGTCGATCCCGAGCACCGAGGTGCACGCCGCCGCGGGCCCGCAGAACCACTGGTTCTACCTGCTTTCCCAGGGCAGCAACGCTTCCCCGGCCAGCCCGACGTGCAACGGCTCCACCGTCACCGGCCTCGGCATCCAGAAGGCCGGCAAGATCTTCTACAACGGCCTGCTGAAGAAGACGTCGTCGTGGAACCACCGCGCGGCCCGCAAGGCCACGCTCGAAGCCGCGGTCACGCTCTTCCCGGGCAGCTGCACCGAGTTCGCCGCCACCAAGGCCGCCTGGGACGCGGTGAGCGTCCCGGCCGTCAGCGGTGAGCCGACCTGCAGCGGCCAGCCGCCGGCCGGCAACGACTACTCGCTGACGCTGTCGCCGACGTCGGCGTCCGTCCAACCGGGACAGACCGCGACCACCACGGTGACCACCCGGGTCACCTCGGGCAACGCCCAGACCGTGGCACTGCAGGCGACAGGCCTGCCCGAAGGCGCGAAGGCGACCTTCAGCCCGGCGAGCGTCCAGTCCGGCGGCACGGCGACGCTGACCATCACCACCTCGGCGACCACCCCGGAGGGCACCAGCCAGGTGACGGTCACCGGCGACGGCACCGACGCCGACCACACCGCGCAGTTCTCGCTCACCGTCGGCACCGGCACCCCGCCGACCGGCTGTGACGGTGTCGCCGAGTGGGACACGGCGAAGGCCTACGTGCCCAACGACGTCGTGGGTCACAACGGTCACAAGTGGACGTCCCTGTGGTACTCGACCGGTGCCGAGCCCGGCGCGCCCACCTCGTGGGCCGTGTGGAGCGACGGCGGCGCCTGCTGATCCCCGCGCGGCGGCGGGCGACTCCCCCGCCGCCGCGCGGCCTACCCTGGACATCGACGACGGAAAGGCGGGCTGAGTGAGCGAGAGCGTCGGCGAACGCCTGCGTGAGCTGCGCACCGAGCGCGGGCTCACGCAGCGCGAACTGGCCGGACCGCAGTATTCCGCGGCGTACGTGTCGTCGGTCGAGACCGGCGCGCGGACACCGTCGGGCGACGCGCTGCGGTTCTTCGCCCAGCAGCTCGGCATCGACCCCGACGAACT
This sequence comes from Amycolatopsis sp. NPDC051061, assembly GCF_040682935.1. Taxonomy (NCBI): domain Bacteria; kingdom Bacillati; phylum Actinomycetota; class Actinomycetes; order Pseudonocardiales; family Pseudonocardiaceae; genus Amycolatopsis; species Amycolatopsis sp. NPDC051061. The sequence continues at coordinate 33,449 of NZ_JBFBBZ010000017.1, read as the reverse complement.
GCTCGGCGGCAGCTCGCCCCGGGAGCTCCTGGAACTCGACCTCGAGCTGATCGAGACGGCGGACCGGTTCCTGACCGGCGACGCCCGCCGCGCGACGCCGCGGATGCAGCGGATCCGGCGCCAGGCCGAACGTCTCGACCGGCCGCGGCAGGCGGGCATCGCGCTGCTGTGGCTGGCCGGGTACTCCACCGGCGACGCCCGCACGAAGTACGTCGCGGAGGCCGAGACGACGTTGTCGGGCGAGCCGCCGCCGGTGCGGGCGATGGTCGTCCCGTTGCGCGCGGCGGTGCTGAGCGACTGGGGCGAGGCGCAGTATTGCCTGCACCTGCTGGAAACCTGCCACGCGGAGCTGCTGCGCGACGGGTACCCGCAGCCGTCGATGCTGCTGACGCTGCGGGCGTGTCTCGCTGAGCGGCACCTGCGTCAAGGCGATCTGGAGCGGGCCGCCGAGTACGCCGAGTCGGCGTTGCGGCTCACCCGGGGCGGCCCGGCGGTGCTGGCCGAGCTGACCCGCAGCCACGTCGAGGTGTGCCGCAGCCACCTGGCGGCCGACCGGTTCGCCGACGCGGCCGCGTCCGTCGCCGCGGCCTACGACCTGATGCAGGAACGCGCCCTGCACCCCGCGATGGCGCACTGCCTGCTGGCCAGGGCCCGGGTCCGCGGCCGCGCGGGCGACGTCGAGGGCGCGCTGGCCGACCTCGGTGCCGCGCGGGAGACGGCGTGGCCGGACGACGTCCCGGCGATCACGGTCGAGCTGGCGTCGGAATACCTGGCGGCAGGCCGGCTGGAGACGGCGGGCGCGCTGCTCGACCAGGTTCGGCCGTCGGTGGTGGCGGGCACGGCCCTGGCCGCGGAACTCCGGCTGCAGCTGGGGTCGCTGGCTCGCGCCCGCGGGGACGCCCGGGGAGCGGCGGAGTACCTGCGGGCGGCGGTCGAACTCGCCACCGGGCTCGGGGCGCGGGGCGTGCTGGTGCGCGCGCTGCGGCCGCTGAGCGAACTCCTGGGTGAGACCGGGCGGCAGGAAGAAGCCGCGAACGTCCTGCGGAACGGGCTGATCGCGTTGGGCGCCGAAGCCGACTGACATCGTTTTCCTGAGCAGTACTGACGATTCCCGGTGATCGAGAGCGTCCGGCGTTCGGATGGTGTCCGGGACAGTCCCTACGAAAGTCGTTCCGGTGCGGATCGCGCGGAGAATCCCCAGCACCGGCGGGGTTTGTACGAATTGCCCGCCGAATCCTGAACGCGGCGTTGGTCCGTTCGGCGCATTGACGCCCCGATCCGCTGATCCTTTACTCGGATGCGTCCGGACGCATACCTGCTGTTAGCACGCCGGACACGTCCCCCTTTCCCCGCACCGCACCTCATCGTCCTGCCTTCGTGGAAGGAAGACCTCGATGACCCATCGTGGGTTCAGAACGGGCTTGGCGGCCGCCGCCGGGCTCGCCATGACACTCGCGCTGCCGGCGACCCCGGCCAGCGCGACCCCGGCGGCCCAGCCCGCCGCCCCGGATGTCGCCGCCGCGCGCGCCGCCGACCAGGCCGCCGCTTCGGGGCTGGACGCGCTCAAGCGCGGACCGGCCGAATCGTTCCAGCGCGTCGGGCTCACCGCCGGTGGCGGTGGCCTGTTCTACGGCGCTTACCAGCGGACCTACCAGGGTCTGCGGGTCGTGGGCGGGGACGCGGTCGTCGTCGCCGACGGGGCCGGGCGCGTCCGCGGCACCAGCGCCGCCGAGACGGCGGCCATCACCGTCGGGACGCAGGCCGCGCTCGACGCCGCGAAGGCCGCGGCCACCGCGCGCGCTCAACTGCCCACTGTGGACAGTGTGAGCACACCGGAGAAGGTCGTGCTGGCCGGGGCGAGCCCGAAGCTCGCCTACGAGGTCGTCGTCGCCGGGCGCACCGCGACCGCGCCGAGCAACCTGCACGTCTTCGTCGACGCCGCCACCGGCGCGGTGCTCGACCAGCGGGACGACGTCAAGACGTTCTCCACCAAGGCAGCGACAGAATCCCAGCCGGGCACCGTGAACATCGCGGGCACCGGCAACAGCTACTACGTCGGCAACGTCTCCATCGACACGACGCAGTCCGGCACCACCTACACGATGCGCGACCCGGGCCGCACCGGCATCAGCTGCGGCCGCGAAGGCGGATCCGTCTACAGTGGACCGGACAACGCCTGGGGCAACGGCACCGGCACGGACCTCGAGACCGGCTGCGTCGACGTGCTCTACAGCGTCCAGACCGAGTGGAAGATGCTCTCGGAGTGGCTGGGCCGCAACGGCATCAACGGCAGCGGCACCGGCTACCCGGCTTCGGTCGGGCTCGCCGACGTCAACGCCTACTGGAACGGGTCGTCGACCCACTTCGGGCACTCGCAGGACAACCAGCGCCAGGCCACGTCGATGGACGTCGTCGGGCACGAGTTCGGGCACGGCGTCTTCCAGTTCACCCCGGGCGGTGCCGGTTCCGGCAACGAGAACGGCGGCATGAACGAGTCGACCGGCGACATCTTCGGCGCGCTGACCGAGGCGTACGCGAACAACGCCGAGGACACGCCGGACTACGAGGTCGGCGAGGGCGTCAACCTGGTCGGCCAGGGCCCGATCCGCTACATGTACCAGCCGTCGAAGGTCGGCGACCCGAACTGCTACTCGTCGTCGATCCCGAGCACCGAGGTGCACGCCGCGGCCGGCCCGCAGAACCACTGGTTCTACCTGCTCGCCGAGGGCTCGAACCCGGGTGGCGGCAAGCCGGCCAGCCCGACTTGCAACAGCTCCTCGGTGACCGGTCTCGGCATCCAGAAGGCCGGCAAGATCTTCTACAACGGCCTGCTGAAGAAGACCTCGTCGTGGAACCACAAGGCCGCCCGCAAGGCGACCCTCGAAGCCGCGATCGCGCTCTACCCGGGCAGCTGCACCGAGTACAACGCCACCAAGGCCGCGTGGGACGCCGTCTCCGTCACCACCGCGACCGGTGAGCCCACCTCGTGCAGCGGCGGCGGGCCGGACTTCTCCGTCGCGCTGAACCCGGCTTCGGGTTCGGTGCAGCCGGGCGCCTCGGCGACCACCACGATCAGCACCGCGATCACCTCCGGCGCGGCGCAGTCGATCACGCTGTCCGCTTCGGGCCTGCCGACCGGCGCGACCGCGACGTTCAGCCCGGCGACGATCCAGTCCGGCGGCACCTCGACGCTGACGATCGCGACGACTTCGTCGACCCCGACCGGCAGCTTCCCGATCACCATCACCGCGGACGGCGCCAGCACCGATCACACGGCGCAGTACGCGCTGTCCGTCGGGACCACGGGCTCCTGCGCCGCGGTCACCAACGGCACGCGACTGAACATCCCGGACTACCCGGGTGCCGCGGTCAGCAGCACCAGCACCGTGGCGGGCTGCGCGCGCAACGCGTCGAACGCCACCAAGGTCGAGGTGCACATCACCCACACCTACAGCGGTGACCTGGTCCTCGACCTGGTCGCGCCGGACGGCACCGCCTACCGGCTGAAGAACTCCAGCAGCAGCTCGACGCCGAACATCGACACCACCTACACCGTGAACGCTTCTTCGGAAGCCGCGAACGGCGCGTGGCAGCTCCGCATCCGAGACGTCGGCCCCGCCGACACCGGTTACCTGTCCACCTGGACGTTGACCGTGTAGTCCCCACCCCAAGTTCGTGAAGGCCACCTTGAGGAACTTGTAGTTCCTGAAGGTGGCCTTCACGAGCATCACCCCCCCACCCCCACCGAAGGAACTCACCGCCATGAAGTGGAAAACGCGTCTCGGCGCCGGGGTCACCACCCTGGCCGCCGTGCTGGGTGTCGTCACGGCACCAGCGGCCACCGCCGCGCCCGCCACGGCGCTCGCCGCGCCGGACATCTCGCTGGCCAACATCAAGACCCACCTCAACCAGCTGCAGACCATCGCCGACAACAACGGCGGCACGCGCTCGCCGCGTGGTGCCGGTTACGCGGCGTCGGTGTCCTATGTGGAAAACCTCCTCAAGAACGCCGGGTACACCACGACGCGCCAGACGTGCACCAGCTGCATCGGCCAGTCGCAGAACCTGATCGCCGAGTGGCCGCAGGGTGACGCGAGCCAGGTCATCATGCTCGGCGCGCACCTCGACAGCGTGAGCGCCGGCCCCGGCATCAACGACAACGGCTCCGGCAGCGCGTCGATCCTCGAAACCGCGCTGACGCTGGCCCGCACCAACCCGGCGATGGCCAAGCGCGTCCGCTTCGGCTGGTGGGCCGACGAAGAGTCCGGCCTGGTCGGCTCGAAGTACTACGTCAACAACCTGCCGAGCAGCGAGCGCACGAAGATCAAGACCTACCTCAACTTCGACATGATCGGCTCGAAGAACTGGGGCTACTTCGTCTACGACGACGTCGCTTCGGTCAAGGCGATCTTCGACGAGTACTTCTCGTCCATCGGCATCCAGACCGAGGGTGACAGCGAAGGCGACGGCCGCTCCGACCACGCGTCGTTCAAGAGCGCGGGCATCCCGGTCGGCGGCCTGGCCACCGGCGCCGGCGACATCAAGAGCTCCGCGCAGGCGCAGAAGTGGGGCGGCACCGCGGGTGCGGCCTTCGACAACTGCTACCACCGCGCCTGCGACACGATGTCGAACATCCCGGACACCCCGCTGGAGAAGAACTCCGACGCGATCGGGTACGCGCTGTGGAAGCTGGCCGTCGCGACGACGCAAGGCAACGACTTCTCGGTGAACCTGAACCCGACCGCCGGGACCGTCCAACCCGGACAGTCGCTCCAGGTCGCGGTGAGCACCGCGACGACGTCCGGCAGCGCGCAGTCCATCTCGCTGTCGGCGTCCGGTCTGCCCGCGGGCGCGACGGCGTCGTTCAGCCCGGCGACCGTCCAGTCGGGCGGTTCCTCGACGCTGACCATCACGACGTCGTCGAGCACGCCGACCGGTACGTTCCCGGTCACCGTGACGGCCGACGGCGCGAGCGTCGACCACACGGCGTCGTTCTCGCTCGGCATCGGGACGTCCTCGTGCGCGCCGGTGACCAACGGGACGCGGCTGAACATCCCGGACTACCCGGGTGCGGCGGTGAACAGCACGGCGACCGTCGGCGGCTGCGCGCGCAACGCGTCCAACGCCACCAAGGTCGAGGTGCACATCACCCACACCTACCGCGGTGACCTGGTCCTCGACCTCGTCGCCCCGGACGGCACGGCGTACCGGCTGAAGAACTCCAGCAGCGACTCGACGCCGAACCTCGACACCACCTACACCGTCAACGCTTCCTCGGAGGCCGCGAACGGTGCCTGGCAGCTGCGGCTGCGGGACGTCGGCCCGGCCGACACCGGTTACCTGTCCTCTTGGACGCTGACCGTCTGACCCGGTTCATGAGGGGCACCTTCATGGCTTTGAAGCCATGAAGGTGCCCCTCATGGCATCCACCCTCAAGTAGGTTGTCTAGACCACCCGATCGTCGGTAGTCAGGGGTTCCCCGCGGCGCTTATGTTGGGCGGACACGCCGCGTACGCCCCTCAACGACGATGGGAGCCGGTATGTCCGGTCGTAGAACCCGCTTGTTCGGAACCCTTCTGGCAGCGGTTTTGGCCGTCCCGCTGCTCGTGTCGGCCCCCGCGCAGGGGGCGGTGTCGGCCGACACGTGCGCGGTGAAATCGCGGCCCGCGGGCAAGGTCCTCCAGGGGTACTGGGAGAACTGGGACGGCGCCGCGAACGGCGTCCACCCCGGGATGGGCTGGGTGCCGATCACCGACGCCCGCATGGCGCAGCACGGCTACAACGTCATCAACGCCGCCTTCCCGGTGATCCGGTCCGACGGGACCGTGTTGTGGGAGAACGGGATGGACGCCGGCGTCCAGGTTTCGGCGCCCACCGAGATGTGCGCGGCGAAGGCCGCGGGGGCGACGCTCCTGATGTCGATCGGCGGCGCGGCCGCTGGTATAGACCTGTCGTCGTCCACGGTCGCCGACCGGTTCGTCGCCACGGTCGTGCCGATCCTGAAGGCGTACAACTTCGACGGGATCGACATCGACATCGAGACCGGGCTGACCGGCAGCGGGAACATCAAGACGCTCTCGGCGTCGCAGTCGAACCTGATCCGGATCATCGACGGCGTGCTCGCGAAGATGCCGTCGAACTTCGGGCTGACGATGGCACCGGAGACCGCGTACGTGACCGGCGGCAGCATCACCTACGGCTCGATCTGGGGCGCGTACCTGCCGATCATCAAGAAGTACGCGGACAACGGCCGGCTGTGGTGGCTGAACATGCAGTACTACAACGGCTCGATGTACGGCTGCTCGGGTGATTCGTACCAGGCCGGGACCGTGCAGGGCTTCACCGTGCAGACGCAGTGCCTGAACAACGGCCTGGTCGTGCAGGGCACGACGATCAAGGTGCCCTACGACAAGCAGGTCCCGGGGTTGCCGGCGCAGCCCGGCGCGGGCGGCGGGTACCTGTCGCCGAGCCTGGTTTCGCAGGCGTGGCGGTCGGTTCCGGGCCTGAAGGGCCTGATGGACTGGTCGATCAACTGGGACGGCTCGAAGGGCTGGACGTTCGGCAACAACGTCAAGTCCCTGCAGGGACGTTAGGAGTCGCCGGCCGGGATCGGGTCGTTGTACTCGCCGGACGGGCCGGCGTACTCGCGGCCGTTCGGGAAGGGCCAGGGGTTCGGGACGCAGCCGTGCAGCCCGAGCGTCTGCTGCTCCATCACCGGCGCCGGCCGGCCCGCGCCCGGGCACAGCTCGTGGCCGTGGCCGAGCCGGTGCCCGGTTTCGTGGGTGACCATGTACTGGCGGTAGACGTCGAGCGAAGCGCCGTAGTTCGGGACGGCGTTGGCCCAGCGGGCGACGTTGAGGACGACGTTGCTGCCGTTGCGGCAGGACGTGTAGCCGTCCGCGGTGCCGCCGCACAGCTTGTCGCGGCTGGCGGGCGTCGCGAGGTAGATCGTGAAGTCGGCGGGGTAATCGGGCCCGACCTCCTGCAGCCGCCATTCGCCGCCGCCGGTCCAGCCGCGCGGGTCGCCGAGGATGCCGCGGATGCTCTTGGCGAACGCGGCCGGCCCGACGCCGTCGATGTCGGTCTCGAGTGCGATCCGGTAGCGCATGAGCTTGCCGCTCGTGCCCGCGACCTCGTCGCTGCCCGGGGTGAACATCCACTGGCCGGAGCCGGTGCGCGGGAAGGTGATGGCGACCTCGACCGGCGTGGTCTGCGTGACGGGCCGCTGCTCGGCGGGCGGCGGCGGGAGCGCGGTGGCGTCGCCGATGGCGGTGACGATCGGCCCGGCCGCCGGCGCGGCGACAGGCTGCTGCTCACAGGCGGTCAGGACGCCCGCCACCACCACGGCGAACGCGGCGACGGCCGCGGCCCGTCTCGCGGTTTTCGGCATGGGTCCTCCCGAACATGCGGCTTCACCGGGGGATACGGCTCCCGCCGGGGAAAAGTTGCACCGTCCGGCCGGCGGTTCGCGCACCAGGGTGTCACCGCAGCTCAGCACACGCGAGTGTGACGGTCGCCACTGCGCCCCAATGTGGCCTTGGTTGCGTTGAACGCACCCAAGGCGGCCTTCGGTGCGTTCAACGCACCGAAGGCCACATTGGGGCGCTGGGGGCCCGCTCAGCTGAGGAACTTGCGCAGCACCTCGGTCACCTGGCGGATCTCCGCCGTGTGGACGTTCTCCTGCTTCGTGTGCGCCAGCGTCGGGTTGCCCGGGCCGAAGTTCACCGCCGGCATCCCCAGCGCCGCGAAGCGCGCGACGTCCGTCCATCCCAGTTTCGCCGCCGCCCGCCCGCCGGCCGCCGCCACCAGCTCCGCCGCCGCCGGGGCGGACAGGCCCGGGAGGGCTCCCGGCGAAAGGTCCACAACGGACAGTTCGTGGCCGTCGAACACCTCGCGCAGGTGACGCTCGGCGGCCGCCGGGTCGCGGTCCGGGGCGAAGCGGTGGTTCACCGTCAGCACCGCCGCGTCCGGGACCACGTTGCCCGCCACGCCACCGCTGATCGACGTCGCCTGCAGTCCTTCGCGGTAGGTGAGCCCGTCGATGTCCACGACCCGAGGCGCGTACTCCGCCAGCCGCCGCAGGGGCTCGGCCAGCGCGTGGATCGCGTTCTCCCCCATCCACGCCCGCGCGGTGTGCGCGCGCTTCCCGGACAGGCGCAGCTCGACGCGCATCGTGCCCTGGCAGCCCGCCTCGATCACCCCGTTCGACGGCTCGCCGACGATCGCCAGGTCGCCGGCCAGCCACTCCGGCAGCTCGCGCTCGATCCGGCCGAGGCCGTTCTTGACCGCTTCGACCTCTTCGTTGTCGTAGAAGACGAAGGTGATGTCGTGCTTCGGCTCCGGCAGCGTCGCGGCGAGGTGCAGGAACACCGCGTCGCCGCTCTTCATGTCGACCGTGCCGAGACCGTGCAGGATCTCGTCGGCGCCGGATCCCTCGCGCCGCGAAGGCAGGTTGCCGTTTTCCGGCACGGTGTCCAGGTGCCCGGCGAGCACGACCCGCGACGCGCGGCCGAGGTTCGTGCGCGCGAGGACGGCGTCGCCGTTGCGGATCACCTCGAGGTGCGGCGCCTGCTTCTCGAGCGCTTCCTGCACGAGCGTCGCCAGCTCGGCCTCGCTGCCCGAGACGCTGAAGACGTCCACGAGCGCGGCGGTCAGGTCGACGGGGTCGGCGTGCAGGTCGAGGCTCATGCCCGGCACGCTACCGTGGGGGTGTGCGTAGGTTCCCGGTCGCCGTGGGCGGCACGTTGCTGGTCCTGGTCCTGTCCGGCTGCGGAAACGAAGCCGGCCCGACCCCCAAGCAGGGCGGCGAACCCGGGCCGGACGCGCTCCCGACGAAGCTGGACGCGCTGACCGCCGACCTGTGCTACGCGAGCCCGCGCACCCAGCTGCCGAAGGGCTGCGAGAAGTACGTCACGGAGGTCGCCAACGTCCCGGGCACGGCCCGCAAGCGCGCGGACGACCGCGACCCGCAGCTGGTCGCCGAAGCCGACAAGCTGGACACGGCGGTCAAGGCGTTCCGCGGCGCGGGGTGCACGACCGTGCCCGACGCGGGCGGCCCCTGCACGCAGGCGCTGGTCGACGTCGCCGCCGCTCTTTCCGGCCTGAAGAAGCAGGTCGACGCCCGGCCCACGACGGGTTGACCGGCGTCACTCGACTACGGTGAGAGCCGTGAGCGAGCAGAGCCCCAACCCCGAAACGACCGGCGCCGGCGGCGTCGGGCTGGCCACCGTCGCGACCGACGGGACGGTCCTCGACACCTGGTACCCGCACCCGAAGCTGATCGAGAACGACACTGCCGGCACCGAAGGCACCGAGCGCCTGAGCACGGAAGAGGCCACCGAGCTGCTCGGTGAGGCCGCCGCGGCGCTGCTCGGCCCGGACACCGACCGCGGGGTCGAGGTCGTCGCCGTCCGCACCACGATCGGCAAGCTCGCCGACGCCCCGGCGGACACGCACGACATGTACCTGCGGCTGCACCTGCTCTCGCACCGGCTGGTCCGCCCGCACGGCCAGAACATCGACGGCATCTTCGGTCTGCTGGCCAACGTCGTGTGGACCAACCACGGCCCGTGCCCGGTCGAGGGCTTCGAGACGACGCGGCTGCGGCTGCGCTCGCGCGGCGCGGTCACCGTCTACAGCGTCGACAAGTTCCCGCGGATGGTCGACTACGTCCTGCCGGCCGGCGTCCGGATCGGCGACGCGGACCGCGTCCGGCTCGGCGCGCACCTGGCCGCCGGCACGACCGTGATGCACGAGGGCTTCGTGAACTTCAACGCCGGCACGCTCGGCGCGTCGATGGTCGAGGGCCGGATCTCGGCCGGCGTCGTCGTCGGCGACGGCTCGGACGTCGGCGGCGGCGCGTCGATCATGGGCACGCTCTCGGGCGGCGGCAAGGAGACGATCTCGCTGGGCGAGCGCTGCCTGATCGGCGCGAACGGCGGCGTCGGGATCTCGCTGGGCGACGACACGGTCGTCGAGGCCGGGCTGTACGTCACGGCGGGGACGAAGGTCGTCGTCGACGGCAAGGTCGTCAAGGCCCGCGAGCTCAACGGCGTCTCGGGCGCGGTCTTCCGCCGCAACTCGGCCAGCGGCGCGGTCGAGGTCGTGCCGCGGACCGGCTCCGGCGTCGAGCTGAACTCGATCCTGCACGCGAACGACTGAGCGCCGGAATTCACTTATTATTCATGAGGTGACCACCGAATCGTTGCCTCGCACCCCGGCCGAGCTGGGCTTGCCGGAGCTGCCGGTCGAGGCGCGCCCGGCGGATCCGGCGGTCCACCACGTGCGCGCCAAGCTCGACCGGGAGATCCGGGCCCTGCTCGCGTACGAAGCCGGCACGCGTTCCGGCGCCGACCCCGAGGACCTGCACCAGATGCGCGTCGCGCTGCGGCGCATGCGCAGCGTGCTGAAGCTGTCGGGCACGCTGGTCGGGGACGGCGCCGAGCCGGTGCGTGCCGAGCTGGGCTGGCTCGGCCAGTCGCTCGGCGAGGTGCGGGACTACGACGTCCTCATCGGGCACCTGCGCGAGGTCATCGCCGACTTCGAGGTCCGTGACCAGCCCGCCGGGCGCCGGCTGGTCTCCGGATTCGTCACCGAGCGCGCGGCGGCGAAGCGGCGGTTGACCAAGGCGCTGTCCAGTACGCGCTACTCGACGCTGCTGCGTGAGGTCAGCTTGCTGACCCGGTCGTCGGCCGCGGTGCCCGACGAGCCGCACGACTTGGTGACCGGGCTGGCGAAGCCGCACCGCAAGCTCGCCAAGGCCGTCCGCGCGCTGCCCGCCGACCCGCCGGACGTCGACCTGCACGCCCTGCGCATCCACGGCAAGAAGCTCCGGTACGCCGCCGAGCTGGCCCAGACGTCGGCGAAGAAGAAGCGGGCCAAGCGGATCAAGAAGCTGATCAAGGCGACGCGGGACTTCCAGACCGTGCTCGGCGACCACCAGGACGCGGTGCTCGCGGCCGAGCGGATGCGCACGGTGCTGGCGACGGCGGACGGCGAAGTCGGCTTCGTCGCCGGCCGGATCGCCGAGCGCGAGCTGGGCCGCCGCGCCGAGGCCCGCGCAACCTGGCGCGTCTACTGGGCGGCGGTCGACGACGCCGCCCGCGCCCTGCACGCCTGACCCAAGGCCGACGTCATGAACGAGTCGTTCATCGCGTCAGACCTGGATCCACCGGTGAATGTGCTGGTCGGTGGCATGTCGTAGACACGCAGATGCCCTCTGACCTGGGATGATTGTTCTTGTCTAGGGAACAAACAACCTGAGTGAGAGGGCATCTACTAGATGCGAGCATCCCATACCCGAGCCAAGGTGAGGGCCAGGTTCGACGATCAGAGTGTCGTGTCCCACGCCGGGCTGCTGCCGCTGCTGCGGCTGACCGAGAACATCGGCTTCGCCGACCTCGCCACCGAACGGATCCGGATCCCCGGCCCCGCCGGGGCCAACCCGGACGCCAAACTGCTGTCCCTGATAGCCGGGATGGCCACCGGCGCGGACAGCATCAACGATCTGGATGTGCTGCGGACCGGCGCGATGGACCGGGTGTTCACCGGCATCCGGGCCCCCTCCACACTCGGGACGTTCCTGCGCGGATTCGACATCGGCCACGCCGGCGCACTGGAAGCGCTCACCGCGCAGGTCCTGACCCGCCTCGCCCACCACAGCGAGGATCGGTTGCTGCCCGGCATCGGCGACTACGCGATCGTGGACCTGGACTCCAAAATCACCCGTGTCCACGGACGGCGGAAAGTCGGCGCGAACTACGGCTACACCCACGTCCGGGGCTACAACTTCCTCGCCGCCACCCTGGCCACCCCGATCGCGGCCCCGGTGATCCTCGCGACCCGGCTACGCGGCGGCCAAGCCGACACCCGCCGCAACGCCACCTCGTTTCTCCGGCAGGCACTGCGGACCGCCCGGGGCTGCGGCGCCACCGGGAACCTGCTGGTGCGCGGCGACTCCGGCTACTACGTCTGCTCCCTGATCCACGCCATCACCGACGCCGGAGCCCGATTCTCGATCACCCTGCGCCAGCACCCCGGCCTGCACGCCGTGATCGCCGGCATCGACGAGCACGACTGGACCCCGATCACCTACGCCACCCCCGTCTTCGACGAAGACACCCAGACCTGGATCCACACCGCGCAGGTCGCCGAGACCAGCTACACCGCCTTCACCAACCCCACCGAACACCCCGAAGGACCCATCACCGCCCGGCTGATCGTGCGCCGCTACCGCATCGACACCCGCACCGAACAGGGTGAACTGTTTCCCGTCTGGCGTTATCAGGCCGTCTTCACCGACACCGGCCTGGACACCGTCGCCGCCGAACAGCAGCACCGCGGCCGGGCCGGGACCATCGAGGCGGTCTTCGCCGACCTCAACAACTCCGCCCTGGCGCATTTCCCGTCCGGGCAGTTTCACGCCAACGCCGCCTGGCTCACCCTGGCCGCCCTGACCCACAACCTGCTGCGCGCCCTCGGTGTCCTGACCAGCCGGTTCCATGCCCGGGCCCGCACCGGCACCCTCCGCCGCCAGCTGATCGCCGTCCCGGCGCGGGTCACCCGCACCGCCCGCACCCTCACCCTGCGGCTCCCGCAGAACTGGCCGCAACGCGATAGCTGGCACGGCCTGTTCACCACCACCGCAGGACCACCGCCAACCTTCTGACCTGCCCCAACGACCGGAGAACACGTGGACACGCTGGAGCGGCCAGCACGGTCCAGCACGCCCGCAACCACCAACAAGATCAACAAGCCCTGGGCAAGATCACCCGAATTCACATCGGTGGATCCAGGTCAGAAGCCATGAAAGGGTCGTTCATGGCATTTCGGCCGTCCCGAGCCCCGATCGGCGTCCTGGCCGGCCGCCGGGTGCGGCGTGGGCGGGCACGCGGTCAGCTCATCGACCAGACGTAACCGTCCGGCCGGACCAGCACCCGCGCCCCCGGCTTCACGTCGTACGCCGCGTACGCGTGGCCTCCCTCGTCGACCAGGTCCGTGCCCGTCGCGACGCTGCCCGCAGGCAGGATCCGGTACCCCTCCGAAGGCCCGTCGCCGAAAGTCAGCGAAGTCGCGTGCGGGCCGGCGAACAGCTCGAACAGCCGCACGCGCTTGCCGTTCGCGTCGGCCAGGGGCGCGTCCGGGGCACGGTCGCCCGGCTGCAGCGCGCCCGTGCCGGCCGGGGACAGCGGGCCGCCGCGGTAGCTGATGTCCAGCTGGTGGAAGTCCTCGCCGCGCTTGTGCGCGTCCTCGTCGCCGTCGACGTACTTCTGCATCAGCTCCGTCGAGATCCCGAGCACGCGCGCCGCGTTCGTCCGCCGCTCGGGCTCGTAGCTGTCGAGCAGCTCGGGTGAGCCGTCCGCGAGCTTCCAGCCCAGGTTGTAGCCGTCCTGGACGCCGGTGTTCAGGCCCTGGCCGCCGGTCGGCGGGTGGACGTGCGCGGCGTCGCCGGCCAGGAAGACCCTGCCGTCGCGGAACCGGGCCGCCAGCCGGACGTTCGGCCGCCACACCGTCGACCAGGCCAGGTCGGACAGCGTGATCCGGCCGCCGGTGAGCGCGTCGAGCCGGGCCTGGACGGCGGGCAGCGCCGTCTCGGCCTCCAGGTCGCCGTCGCCGAGCGGCGAGCCGAACTGGAACCACGGCGTGCCCGGCAGCGGGCTGAACATCATGCCGCGCATCGGGTCGTCCGGCGCGCCGAACCAGTGCCCGAAGCCGCGGTCGAGGCCCTCGGCGTGGACGTCACCGAGCAGCATCCGGATCGACTCGTCGGTGGTGCCCTCGAACGCGATCCCCAGCGTCTTGCGGACGACGCTCTTGCCGCCGTCGGCGCCGACCAGGTACTCGGCGCGGACCGTCTCGCCCGTGCTCAGCGTGGCCGTGACGCCGTCGGCGTCCTGCTCGAAGCCGGTCAAGGCGGTCGCCAGCTCGACGTGGACGCCGAACTCCGCCAGCCGGTCGCGCAGGATGCCCTCGGTCTGCGACTGGCCGAGGAAGCAGCCGGTCGGGTACGGCTTGTCCGGCGTCGGCTCGACCGGGTCGAACATCATCCGCTCGCCGACCACCTCGCCGCCGACGTGGATCTTCATCGGCACCGGCGCGGCCCCGGCGGCGAGCACCGCGTCGAGCACGCCGAGGTCCTCGAAGACCTCCAGCGTCCGCGGCTGGAGCCCGTCGCCGCGCGAGCCGAGGAAGTGCGTCTCCGCCTGGTCGATGATCCGCACGGCGACATCGCGCCGCGCCAGCTCGATGGCCAGCGTCAGCCCGGTCGGCCCCGCCCCCGCGATCAGCACCCGTGTGTCCATCTCGTCCTCCCAGTGAATTGAAATTCAGTGAATCTGGATTCAGAATGACACTGCTAGCGTCCTGCGTCAAGGGAGGTGCCGGTGAACCGCAAGGAGAAGGCCGCCGAGACCGAGACAGCGCTGAAGGCGGCGGCCCGGCGCGTGTTCGCGCGCAAGGGCTACCTGAACACGAAGATCACCGACATCACCGCCGAGGCGGGCCGGGCCGCGGGGTCGTTCTACAACCACTTCGCGGGCAAGGAGGAGCTGCTCGAAGCGCTCCTGGCCGACATCGCGGCGTCCGGCGACGAGAGCGCGCTGACCGAGGGGCACCTGTCGGACTTCAGCGACCCGGCGGCGGTGCGCTGGCACGTGGCCCAGTACTGGGACTTCTACCAGGAACACGCGTCGACGATGCAGGCGCTGCGCCAGGCGGCGATGGTCAACGACGCGTTCGGCCGGACGCTGGCGAGCTTCGGCGCGACCCAGTCGGCGGACCTGTACGGCCACCTGGCGCACGTGACGGCGGCCGGCATGCGGCTGCCGGCGAGCACGGAGCTGTCGATCGCGATGATGTACCAGCTGGTGGACAGCTTCGCCCAGATGTGGCTGCTCGACCCGGCCCCCGCCGGGTGGACGCCGCCGACCGACGAAGAGGCGATCGAGGCGCTCACCCGGTTCGTCTACCGGGGCTTCACGGGCCGGGACTACTGACCGCGTTCGGGGCACGACGGAGGATGACCGATCCGGCGCGGTCCGGACAATGGGAGGAAATCCGCTTCCGTGAATCGAGGGGAATCCGCGGCATGAACGCTCTCGGCGAAAACCCGGAAATCGTCAAGTTCGTCTACTGGGACAACCTGACCTACAGCCCGCCGGGATCGCGCGCGCCCGAAGAATGGGACCCCGCGCTCGGCGTCCGGCTCTACGAAAGCTACCTCTCGCACTGCGAAGAAGCGGAACGGCTGGGCTACGCCGCCGTCAGCCTGCCGGAGCACTTCGGGCCGTCTTCGCCGTGCCCGCACCCGAACATCCTGATGGCCGCGATCGCCGCCCGGACCAGCCGCGCGCGGATCCTTTCCGGCGTCAACCTGCCGCTGCTGCACCACCCGGTCCAGCTCGCCGAGCAGTTCGCCATGATCGACGTGCTCTCCGGCGGACGGCTCGAGGTGGGCCTCGGCCGGCACGGCGACCGCGCCGCCCACGAGCACGCGATCGACCTCATCGACGGCGTGCTCAACGGCTACGACCACCCCGTCGCCCGGGCCGACCTCACCCCGGCCACCGCCGCGTTCGTCCCCGGCGTCGAGACCGCGAAGGTCACCGCGTGGCCGCGGCCGGCGCAGCCCCGCGTGCCGCTGTGGGTGGCGGCGACCAGCGACGGCTCCCTGGCCGCCGCGGCCCGGCGCGGCTGGGGCGTGTTCACCGGCCTGAACATCACGCCCGCGGCCGGCGGCATGGCGCCCACGAGCATCGGGAAAATGCTGCCGCGGTTGCACCGCTACCTGGAAATCGGCCGGGAAAACGGCCACGACCTGACGATGGCGAACATCGCGGCGAGCTGCTTCACGGTGATCGCCGAAACCGACCGGAAAGCGGTGGGAATCGTCCGCGACGGCTTTGTCCGGCACATCGAAACGTCGGCGGGCCACCTTTCCCGCCTGGCCGGCGCCGCGCCTGGGGAAAGCTCGCTGGAAGCGTTGGCCGATCGGGAGGAAACGGGGCTGCGCGCGGTCCTCGAAGCCCCGGCCGAGGCCTACCTCGAGAACCCGTTCGCCCTGGTGGGGTCGGTCGAGACGGTCCGGGACAAGCTGACCGCCCTGCGCGCGGCCGGGCTTTCGCGGTTCATGCTCTTCTGCGGCGGCGTCGGCACGCCGCACGAGCTGGCCTGGGAGTCCGCGACCGCGATGGCCGAGGACGTCGCGCCCGGCCTCTTCGCGGCGACGAAGAAGCCGATCCGGCTCGCCGGCTGATCGCTCAGGCGGACAGGCGCTCCACGGCGGCGTCGACGCGCTCGTCCGTCGCGGTCAAGGCGACGCGGACGTGCCGACCGCCCTGGGGGCCGTAGAACGTTCCCGGCGCCACCAGGATCCCGCGGTCGGCCAGCCACTCGACCGTCGCGGCCGCGGGCTCGTCCCGGGTCGCCCACAGGTACAGGCCGGCCTCGGAGTGGTCGATCCGGAAACCGTTGTCCTGGAACGCCTTCCGCAACGCCAGCCGGCGCCGGGCATAACGCTCGCGCTGGGCGGTGAGGGCCTCGTCGTCGGTCAGGGCGGCGACCATCGCCTCCTGGACCGGGCGCGGCACGATCATGCCCGCGTGCTTGCGGATCTCCAGCAGCTGCGCGATCAAAACCGGGTCACCGGTCAGGAAGCCGGCCCGGTAGCTGGCCAGGTTCGCCGACTTGGACAGCGAGTGCACCGCGATCAAGCCGTCCATCCGGCCGTCGCAGACGTCCGGGTGCAGCACCGACAGCGGGTCCGTCTCCCAGCCGAGCGCCAGGTAGCACTCGTCGGAGACCACCACGACGTCACGCTCGCGGGCCCACTCGACGACCTTGCGCAGGTGCTCCACGGGCAGCACCTTGCCGGTCGGGTTGGACGGCGAGTTGATCCAGATCATCGCCGGCTTCTGCGGGCCGAGCGCGACCGTGCTGTCGGCACGCAGGATCGACGCGCCCGCGAGCAGCGCCCCGACCTCGTAGGTCGGGTAGGCCAGCTCCGGGATGACCACGAGGTCGCCGGGACCGAAGCCGAGCAGCCGCGGCAGCCAGGCCACGGCCTCCTTCGACCCGATCGTCGGGAGCACCGCGGCCGGCTCGATGCCGGTGACGCCGTGCCGGCGGCCGAGGGCGGCGATGGCCGCCGCCCGCAGGGCCGGGATGCCGTGCGTGGTCGGGTAGCCGGGGATCTCCGACACCGACGCGAGCGCGTCGCGGATGCCGGCCGGGACCGGGTCGACCGGCGTGCCGATGGAGAGGTCGACCACCCCGCCGGGGTGCGCGCTCGCCGTGGCCTTGACCTCGGCGAGCGAATCCCAGGGGAAGTCGGGCAGCGCGACCCGGCTCATTCGCCCTGCGGGGGCAGCGCCTTGACGAACGCCGGGTCGTGCGCGGTCTTGCCCACCTTGGAAGCGCCGCCGGGCGAGCCCAGCTCGTCGAAGAAGTCGACGTTGGCCTTGGTGTAGTCCGACCAGTTGTCCGGGACGTCGTCCTCGTAGTAGATCGCCTCGACCGGGCAGACCGGCTCGCAGGCGCCGCAGTCGACGCACTCGTCCGGGTGGATGTACAGCATCCGCTCGCCCTCGTAGATGCAGTCCACGGGGCACTCGTCGATACACGCCTTGTCGAGCAAGTCGACGCAGGGCTCGGCGATCACGTAGGTCACTGTGCACTCCTGCTTTTCTCTGCAAACAGCCAGTCGTGGCCGACACTACGCGGTTCGGCCACCCGTTCGGTTGGTGAGGCAAGCCTTAGCCATACTCCGGGTATGGCGGATAGTCACCTCTCCCGGCGGCGCGAGGGCGGGGTGGCCCGGGCGTCGCCGGTGATGACGAAGCGCGGCTTGGGCGCCTCGTCTGTCTCATTTTCGGGCTTCTTCTCCCCCACGGCGCGGTTGAACCCCTCGGAGATCTCGTCGACGAGCTTCTCGTTGTGCCGCTCGTCCTTGCGCTGGATGCCCACGGCCACCTCCTCGGAAATCCGCTCCGCGCCGTTCCCGGCCTCGGTCACAATCTAGTCGTGAACGCACCCGAGGCGCTGGAAATCGTCTGCAGCAAAGCATGGCCGCCGCTGGTCGAGGAACCCCTGAAGGATTGGCGGCTGCGCTGGGCGGGCGGCTTCACCGGCCGCGCGAACAGCGCACTCGCCGTCGGCGACGCCGGCCGGCCGGTCCCGGACGCCCTGCGCGCGGTGTGTGACTTCGCCCACGATCGGGGGATCCAGCCGATGGTGCAGGTGATCCGCGACAGCCCGAACGAGCGCGCGATCGTCGCCGAGGGCTGGTTCCAGGCGACGCGGCACCACCGCGGCCACGAGGTCGTCGTGCTCACCGCCCCGCTCACCGGTGCATCCGCCGCGGACGGCGTCGTGGTGCACGACGAGCCGACGCCGGGGTGGTGGGAGCTCACGCTCGGGCCCGGCGAGGACATCCCGGCCGCGCGGAGCGTCCTGACCGGTGGGAAGGTCGGTTACGGCGTCGCGACGCTCGACGGCGTCACCGCCGGCGTCGTCCGCGGGGCCCTGGTCGACGGCTGGCTGCACGTCGGACGCCTGGAAGTCGGCCCGGCCTTCCGCCGCCGCGGGCTCGCGTCCGCGCTGATGGGCGCCCTGCACACGTGGGGTGCGGAACACGGAGCGGACCAGGCGGTGTTGCAGGTGGCGGAGGGGAACTCGGGCGCGCTCGCGCTCTACGCGGGGCTCGGCTACGCCCCGCACCACAGATACCGGTACTGGGTGCCCGCACCCGGCTCGTGCGAGGATTCGACGTCGTGAAGATCGTGGTAATGGTCGGCGGAGTGGGCGGGGCCCGCTTCCTGCTGGGTGTCAAGGCGGCTCTGGGCATGGCACCGGAAGGTGCCTCCGAGTCCGCGCACGAGGTGACGGCGCTGGTCAACACCGGCGACGACGTCTGGATGCACGGCCTGCGGATCTGCCCGGACCTGGACACCTGCATGTACACGCTGGGCGGCGGGATCGATTCCGAGCGCGGCTGGGGGCACTCGGGCGAGACCTGGGTCGTCAAGGAGGAGCTGGCCGCCTACGGCGCCGAGCCGAGCTGGTTCGGCCTCGGCGACAAGGACATCGCCACCCACCTGATCCGGTCGCGGATGCTGCGCGCGGGCTATCCGCTGTCGGCGGTGACCGAAGCCCTCTGCGACCGCTGGCAGCCCGGCGTCCGGCTGCTGCCGATGTCGGACGACCGCGTCGAGACGCACGTCGTCATCGACGACCCGGAGCAGGACGGCCAGCAGAAGGCCGTCCACTTCCAGGAGTGGTGGGTGCGCTACCGAGCCGAGCCGAAGGCGCACTCGATCGTCGCCGTCGGCGCCGACGAGGCCAAGCCCGCGCCGGGTGTGCTCGACGCGATCGCCGGCGCCGACGCGGTGCTGTTCGCGCCGTCGAACCCGGTGGTCTCGGTGGGCACCGTGCTGGGCGTGCCGGGGGTCCGGGACGCGCTGCGCAAGACGTCCGCGGGCGTCGTCGGGGTGTCGCCGATCATCGGCGGCAAGGCGCTGCGCGGCATGGCCGACGCGTGCCTGACCGCGATCGGCGTCGAGACGTCGGCGGAGGCGGTGGGCCGGCACTACGGCTCACGCAAGGCTGACGGCGTCCTCGACGGCTGGCTGATCGCCGAGGGCGAGACGGCCGACGTGCCGGACGTGACCGTGCGCGACGTCCCGCTGCTGATGTCCGATGTGGACGCGACCGCGGCGATGGCCCGCGCCGCCCTGGAACTGGCTGGAGCCCCCGTTGACTAGCACCAATGATCATGCCGCCCCCAAGCTGGAGATCCTGCCCGTCACCGGGCTGCCGGAGTTCCGCCCCGGCGACGACCTGACCGGCGCGATCGTCCAAGCCGCGCCCTGGCTGCGCTCGGGTGACGTCCTGGTCGTGACCAGCAAGATCGTCTCGAAGGCCGAGGGCAGGCTCGTCCGCGTGCCGACCGACCCCGAGGCCCGGGACGCCGCGCGCCGCGAACTCGTCAAGCAGGAAGCCGTGCGGATCGTCGCGCGGATCGCGCGCACGGTGATCACCCAGAACCCGCTGGGCATCGTGCAGGCGGCGTCGGGCATCGACGCGTCCAATGTGGCCGGTGACGAGGTCGCGCTGCTGCCCGCCGACCCCGACGCGTCGGCGCTGGCCCTGCGCAACGGCCTGCGGGAACGGCTCGGCGTCGAGGTCGCGGTCGTCGTCACGGACACCATGGGCCGCGCCTGGCGGGTCGGGCAGACCGACAACGCGATCGGCGCGTCGGGGCTGCGCGTCCTGCACGCCTACCGGGGGACGATCGACGGCCAGGGCAACGAACTGGCCGTCACCGAGGTCGCGATCGCCGACGAGCTGGCCTCGGCCGCCGACCTGGTCAAGGGCAAGCTGGGCGGGACGCCGGCCGCCGTCGTCCGCGGCCTCGACATCTTCGACGACGGCTCGAACGCCCGGACGCTCATCCGGCCCCTCGAAGAGGATCTCTTCCGGCTCGGGACCAACGAAGCGATCGCGCAGGGCCGCCGGGAAGCCGTGCCGGTGCGGCGGTCGGTGCGGCAGTTCAGCGACGCTCCGGTCTCGCCCATCTCGATGCGGCGGGCCGTCGGCTCGGCGCTCACCGCGCCCGCGCCACACCACACGCACCCGGTGCGGTTCGTCTGGCTGCGCGACGGCGCGAAGCGCAAGGAACTGCTCGACGCGATGCGCGAATCGTGGCAGGCCGACCTCACCGGCGACGAATTCACCCCGGAGCAGGTCGCGAAGCGGCTCAGCCGCGGCGACATCCTTTACCGGGCCCCGGAAATCGTCATCCCGTTCCTGGTGCCGGACGGCGCGCACACCTACCCCGACGCCCGCCGCAACGACTGCGAGAAGACGATGTTCACCGTCGCCGGTGGGGCCGCGGTGCAGGGCCTGCTGGTCGCGCTGGCGGCCGAAGGCCTCGGTTCGTGCTGGATCGGCTCGACGATCTTCGCCGCCGGCATCGTCCGCGACGTCCTCGGCCTGGATGAACGCTGGCAGCCGCTGGGCTCGGTCGCGATCGGCATCCCGCTCACCGAGCCGGAGCCGCGCCTCTCGGCCGCGCCGGGTGAAGGGTTGCTGGAACTGTGAGCCTGCACGAAGACGCCGTCGCGACACTGACTTCCTGGACCGCGCCCGACCGGGGCCAGGAAGCCCTGCGCCAGGCGTTCCTCGGGTACCTCGCCGCCCGCGACGACGCCTGCCGCCGCGAGTGCGCGGCCGGGCACCTCACGGCATCCGGGGTGCTGCTGGACCACACCGGCACCCGGGTGCTGCTCACGCTGCACCCGCGCGTCGGCCGCTGGCTGCAGCTGGGCGGGCACTGCGAACCTTCCGACGTCTCGCTGGCCGGGGCGGCGCTGCGGGAAGCCACCGAGGAGTCCGGGATGTCCGGGCTGCGGATCTCCGCCGAGCCGGTGCACCTGGAGGTCCATCCGATCACGTGCTCCCTCGGCGTGCCGACGCGGCACTTCGACGTCCGGTACGCGGTGCACGCCCCGCCGGGCGCGGAGCCGGTGCGCAGCGACGAGTCCGACGACCTGCGGTGGTGGCCCGTGGACGGCCTCCCGGTGGGGTCGGAAGATCTCGCCGATCTGGTGAAAGCGGCCGTTCCTGTCGGTGCCGGGCACTAGCCTGGGGCGCGGAGAGGGAGGACCACATGGCTACGCAGTTCCCCGAGCGGGTGCACTACCACTCCGGCGGTGGCGGCGGCGACGGTGTGTTCGGCTACATCGTCGTCGGCCTGCTGATCCTGGCGATCATCGTGTTCGTGATCGTGGTGGCGGTGCGGGTGTCGAAGATGCGCCGCGAAGAGGCGATGAAGAACAGCGGGCAGTTCCCGCCCGCTCCGAACTTCCCGCCACAGCAAGGGTTCTCGCCGCCGCAGCCGGGGTTCCCGCAGCAGCCGTATCCGCCACAGCAGGGTTACGCGCCGCAGCAGCAGGGGTTCCCGCCGCCGCAGCCGATGCCGCAGCAGCCGGGGTATCCGCCGTCGCAACCGATGCCGCCGCAGCAATACGCGCCGCAGGGGCCGTACGGACAGCAGCCGCCGGGCCCGGGAGCGGGTCCGCGGAGCTGGTGATCATCCCCTTCGACAGCAGTTCGCCGGTCCCGCCGTTCGAGCAGGTCCGGTCCGGGCTCGCGACGCGGATCAACGACCGGAGCCTGCCGGTCGGCACGAAGCTGCCCACGGTCCGCCAGTTCGCCGCCGACCTGGGGATCGCCCCGAACACGGTGGCCCGCGCGTACCGCGAGCTGGAGGAAGCCGGGCTGATCGAGACGCGCGGCCGGGCGGGCAGCTTCGTCGCGGCTTCGGGCGACCAGAGCCGTCGCCGGGCCCAGCAGGCCGCGGCCGGTTACGCGGCCCTCACCCGTAAGCTCGGCCTGGACGACGCCGAAGCGCTGGCGATCGTCCGTGCCGCGCTCGATGAAGGGAAAGGCTGATCGCCGAATGAGCGTGCTGATGCTCCTGATCATCCTGGTGCCGGTCGCGCTGGTCGTGACGGTGGTGGTCGTCCTGGTCAACGTGAACAAGCCGAAGCCGCCGCCCTACCCGCCGCAGCAGTACCCCGGCTACCCGCAGCCGGGCTATCCCCCGCAGCAGCCGGGCTACCCGCTCCAGCAGGGTTATCCGCCGGCGCAACCCGGTTACCCGCCCCAGCAGGGCTACCCGCCGGCGCAACCCGGCTACCCGCCCCAGCAGGGCTACCCGGGCCAGCAGCCGCCCTACCCGCCCCAGCAGTAGCCGAATGCCGTGAAGGCCACCTTCACGAACTTTAAGTTCCTCAAGGTGGCCTTCACGAACTTGGGAGTCCTCACATCGCGCGGTAGTCGCGCAGCTCGATGCGCGGGCCGAAGCGCGGCCGCCGGTGCCCCGCGGCCTCCAGGTACCGCACCGCCCGCTGCCGCTGCGGGGCGTACGGCGCCAGGACCTCCGCCATCCCCGCGTCGTCGAGTTTCAGGCCCAGCACGGCGTTCCCGACCATCGACGGGATGTTGTAGTCACCGAAGCTGACCGCGTCCGGGTCGCCCCACGCGCGCTGCGCGATCTCCGCCGCCGTCCACACCCCGATGCCCGGCACGTGCCGCAGCAGGTGCCGGCCCTCGATGCCCCGCAGCTCCACCGCCCGCTCCAGGTGACCGGCGACGCGCGCCGCGTTGAGCAACGCCGTGCGGCGCTTGATGTCGACGCCCGCGCGGTGCCAGTGCCAGTCCGGCAGCGACCGCAGCGCCACCGGCGTCGGCGGCACGCGCAGCCGCTCCGGCCCCGGCCCGGGCGCCGGCGTGCCGAACCGGCGGCACAGCTCGGCCCACGACCGGATCGCCTCCTTGCCGGTCACCTTCTGCTCCAGCACCGCGAGCACCAGCCAGTCCCACACCACCCCGGTCGCGCCCAGCCGCAGCCCCGGGTTCTCCCGCCGGGCGCGCGCGACGACGTCGTGGTGCGCGACGAACTCGGAGTCGTCGTCGTTCGCACCCAGCAGTGCGGGGACGCCGGTGAGCAGCCGGTCCGCGCCGTCACCCCAGGCCGCCGCCTCGATGCGGCCGTCGGTCAGCTTGCGCAGCGCGAGGGTGCCCGGGCCGTCCGGCGTGTTCGACGCGAGCCACGTGATCCCGCGCTCGTCGGTGAGGATGTTGAGCGACCCGCGCCCGCGCTTGAGCGGACCCAGGACACCGCCCAGGTCGACCTCGAACGCGGGACGCCAGAACATCGCTACGCGTCGCTCGAGAAGCGGACGGAACCGTCGGGCAGCACGACGTCGGGCCAGATCCGGGCGCCGTCGAGCAGCTCGCAGCCGGCACCGACGGACACGCCGTCGCCCAGCACGACCCCGCGCAGCACCGCGCCGGCGCCGACGCGCGCGCCGTGCCCGAGCACCGAACGCTCCACGATCGCGCCCTCCGACACCGCGGCGCCGTCGAAGAGCACCGAGCCGTCGATCTTCGCGCCCGAGCCGACCACGGCGGCGACGCCGATGGTCGAACCACCGGACAGCTGGGCGTCCTCGGCCACGGAAGCGCCGTCGAGCACCAGGAAGTCGCCGGGCCGGCCGGGCAGCGCCGACGTCGGCGCCACGCCCCGCACCAGATCGGCCGACCCGCGGACGAACGCCTCCGGCGTGCCGACGTCCAGCCAGTACGACGCGTCGACGAAGCCCTGGATGTGCGCGCCCTGCTCCAGCAGCTGCGGGAACGTCTCGCGCTCGACCGACACCCGGCGCCCGGTCGGGATGGCCTCGATCACCGGGCGGCGGAAGACGTAGCAGCCGGCGTTGATCTGGTCGGTCGGCGGGTTCGGCGTCTTCTCGAGGAACGCCAGGACGCGGCCGGTCTCGTCGGTCGGCACCGAGCCGAACCGGCTCGGGTCGGGCACGCGCTGCAGGTGCAGCGTGACGTCGGCCTCGGACTCGCGGTGCACGCGCAGCAGCTCACCGAGGTCCGAGCCGGAGATGATGTCGCCGTTGAAGACGATCACGTGGTCGGCGCGCAGCTTGTCGTAGACGTTGCGGATGGCGCCCGCCGTGTCGAGCGGCTCCTTCTCGACGACGTACTCGAGGTCCAGACCGATCGACTTGCCGTCGCCGAAGTACTCCTCGAACACCTCCGCCCGGTAGCTCGTGCCCAGCACGACGTGCCGGATCCCGGCCTCGCGGATGCGGGAGAACAGGTGGCTCAGGTAGGGCGTCCCGGCTGTCGGGAGCATCGGCTTCGGCGCCGAAAGGGTCAGTGGGCGCAGGCGCGTGCCCTTGCCCCCGACCAGCACGACGGCGTCGATCTCGACCTCGGACGTCACGGAAATCTCCTCTTGTATCACGCACCGCTGAGCGACAAGCCGCGGGAAACCCTGACGGAGGTCGCCCGGAGGGCCTACCCTAGACAGGAAACAGGCGGGCCTTTCCCCAGAGGGCCCCGGGTCAGTCGGGAGGCCGAGGGGATGGACCCCCGCGATCGGGCGGACGCCCTGCTCGCACGAGCCCAGGCGCGCGGTGTGTTCGTGGTGACGCCGGACAGTGCCATTTCGCCGATGGACGCCTCGAACACGCAACAGATACCGCGTGCCGCCATCGACGGCCTCGACAGAAGCCAGGACCCCGACACGACCACGCAGCTGCCGGCGTCGCTGATCGAGGAGAACGACCACCCGCTCGCGGGTGCGTCGCCGACCCGGCGCCTGGAGGCTTCCGGTGGTTCGGGGGTACGTCGTCCGCAGGCGACCACCCCGCTGAGCACGCCGACGCCGACGACACCGATGAAGACCCCGTTGACGACGCCGGTCACGACGCCGCTGGCCCGCCGGCCCCAGGCCGAGCCGATCACGAGCCCGCTGAAGGAGCCCGACCCGGAGGACACCGGCCTGGTGCCGACGGTGACGCAGAACAACGGCAGGTCCGACCTTTCGCGCCGGCTCGACGGGATCTAGCGGGTCTCGAGCTTCAGCCGCACGGCGAGGCCGAGCTTGGTCGCGGCCAGCACGGGCTTCCAGAGCAGCCCCGGGTGGCGGTCGGCGAGGTACCGGTAGGCGCTGTCGTGGTGGGCCTTCAGCATTTTCTTCGACGCCTGTGACGTCGAGTGCCCGCCTTCGTGGGTGACGCTCGCGGACGGCGCGTAGACGTTCAGCCAGCCGGCCTTCGCCAGCCGGTCGCCGAGGTCGACGTCCTCGAAGTACATGAAGTAGCGCGTGTCGAAGCCGCCGACGGAGTCGAACGCCTCCCGCCGGATCAGCTGGCACGAGCCGGACAACCAGCCCGACGCGCGTTCGACCGGCGTGCCGCTCTCCTGGCGGTACTGCTTCGTCCAGGGGTTGCCCGGCCAGACCTTCGCGAAGGCGGCGTGCCCGATGCCGCGCCCGAACGACGGCAGCAGCCGCGCCGAGGGGTAGACGGTGCCGTCGAGGTCCTTGATCAGCGGCCCGAAGGCGCCCCCGCGCGGCCACCGGCTCGCGGCGTCGAGGAGGGCGTCGAGCGACCCCGGCTCCCATTCGAGGTCCGGGTTGACGACGACGACCCAGCCGTACCGGTCGTCCAGCTCGGCGACACCGCGGTTGGCGGCGGTCCCGTAGCCGACGTTCTCCCCGATGCTGAGCAGCTGCACGTTCTTCCGCCGCCGCGCGACCGCCTCGAGGGCACCATCGACGGACGCGTTGTCCGCGACGACCACCTTGACCTCGCGCTCGGTGGCCTTCTCGAGGGTGTCGAGGAAACGCTCGATGGTGTCCTCGGAGAAGTAGGTCACGGTAACGACGCCGACTTCGTCGCCATAGCGGGAGTGCTCAGTCACCCGGCCATTGTCCACCGGTCACCCAACGCGACCCCGCCGCCCCGAGACCGGTGACGGAAACGCCGACACGCGTGATCAGGAAGCCGACACGCGTGAGTGGGGAGTCGACACACCTCGCGAGGCCGGGTCCCGCCGTGTCGACCCTTCAATCACGCGAGTCGACCCTTCAATCACGCGAGTCGACCCTTCGATCACGTCAGCGGGTGCGGAGGTGGCGGGACCAAGCCTTCGCGTACGCCTCTCGATGCCGCTCCGCGGTCGTCGCCCAGGAAAATTCCTTTGCGCGCTGCTGGGCCGCCGTCGCCAGCTCGGACCGGCGGCCCGGGTCGGCCAGCAGCTCCGCCAGACCCGCGGCCACGTCTCCCGCGCCGACGCCGCAGTACGCCACCGCGTCGCCGCCGACCTCCGGCAGCGACAGCCGTCGCGTGGTCAGCACGCAGGCGCCGCACGCCATCGCCTCCAGCACCGGCAGCCCGAACCCCTCACCCAGCGACGGGTAAGCCACCAGCGAAGCCCCACCGAGGAACCCGGCCAGTGTCCCGAAGGGCAGATATCCGGCCCGGATCACCCGGAGCCGATGGGGGACCGCGTCCAGGGCCCGCTCGACCTGCGTGTCCCACCCCGGCTGCCCGGCCAGCACCAACGCCGGCGCGTCGCGCTGCCCGGCCACCGCCCGGGCGAACCCGCGGATCAGCGCCGGCACGTTCTTGCGCGGCTCCAGAGCCCCGAGGAACGCCACGTACGGCGTCCGCCCGAGCCCGACCGCCGAACGGGCGGCCGCCACCTCCGACGGTGACGGTGGGTGAAAGCGCTCGGTGTCGACGCCGTGGTGAATGACTTCCAACGAAGCGTGCCGCACGGGGCCGACGCGGGCCAGCTCCGCGGCCGTCGCCGCCGAGGGCACCACGCACAGCGTCGCGCGCCGCAGCGCCGTCGCCGTCCACGCGCGGAAGAACCGGGCCTTCACCGACGAATGCAGCACGGCGTCGGTGAAGAACGTCGCGTCGTGCAGCGTGACGACCGATGCCGCCGACGTGGCCAGCGGCATCGTGTAGTGCGGCGAGTGGACGACGTCCGCGCCGAGGCGGCGGACCAGCCGCGGCAAGGTCGCTTGTTCCCAGGTCAGCCGCGCGGTGCGGGTGGTCGTCGACGGCGAAGCGGGCACGACGCGCGAGCGCGGCGCCAGCCGATCGTAAAGCTGCAGGTCCCGGGGCTGGCACACGACGGTGATGCGTGCCCCGTCCGCGTCGAGGGCGGCGACGAGCGAGTCCACGTACCGGCCGACCCCACCGCGGTCCGCGGGAACCGCGGTCGCGTCGATCAGGACCCGGGGATCATCGCTCACCCCTGCAGGGTACGGCGGCAACCCTGCGTCATGGTGGGGAACTGGCAAACCGGTCAGGCCCGCGCCCGGACATGGATGGCCCAGACGGCTTCCGCGGCCCGGCGCCAGGTGAACGTGCGTGCCCGCTCTCTCCCCGAACGGGTGAGCTCGGCCGCCACGGAGGGTGAACTCAGCACCTCTCGCAACGCCGAAGCCAACGCCGCCGAGTCGCCGCGCGGCACCGTGATCCCGGCGCCGGCCGCCACCTCGGCCAGGGCCGGAGCGTCGGTGTGGACCACCGGGATCCCCGCCGCCATCGCCTCGAGCAGGCCCAGCCCGAACCCCTCGGCGAGGCTCGGCACGGCCAGCACGCTCGCCCGCCGCAACGCGGTCGCCAGCTCGGCGTCCGACACCTTCCCCAGCACCCGCAACCGGTCCGCGGGAAGGCCCCGGTCCCGGGCCAGCGCGACCGGGTCGATGCCGCCCCAGCCCGTCTGCCCGGCGAGCACCAGCACCGTGCCGTCCAGGGCCGCGACCGCGTCGATCAGCACGTCGATGCCCTTGCGCGGCTCGATCGTCCCGACGGCCAGCACGTACTCCGGCGGCAGGTCCAGCTCCGCCGAACCCGAAGGCACCCGCACGCCGTGCGGGATCACGCGCACCGGGACGTCGACGTCGATCAGCACCGCCAGCTCGTCGGCGACCGCCCGCGTCGGCACGACCAGCCCGGACGCGCGCCTCGCCGCCCGCGCGATCATCGACCGGTGCCAGCTGACCCCGCGCGCGGTGAGCGTCTCGGGGTGGGTCCAGGGCACGGTGTCGTGCACGGTGACGCTCAGCGTCTTCCCGGCCGGCGCCCGCGGCGGCGCGAACGGTGTCGGCGCGTGCACCGCGTCCCCGCCCGGCCACCAGGGGATCCCCAGCTGCCAGACGCCGACCAGCGCCCGCGGCGGGATCCGCAGCACCCGCGGGCCCTCGACCCCCTCGAGCCGGGCCGCGCCCACGTCGGCGTGCCGCGCGACCACGCTGGACACCGTCCACCCCGGCGGCGCGGTCTTCGCGAGCGCGGGCAGCAGCTCGGCCGTGTAGCGCCCGGTGCCACCGGGCACGGGCGCGAGGAGCTGCTCGGCGAGCACGACCAGTTCGGGCACGCGGCTATTGTGCGGGACGTGACCGCGAATCCCGCCACCACGGTGGTCGTCGTGACCTGGCGGGGTGCCGGGCACGTGACCGCGTGCCTCGACGCGCTCGCCGCGCAGACGCGTCCACGTCGGACGCTCGTGGTGGACAACGCCTCCGACGACGGCACCGCCGCCCTGCTCGCGGCCCATCCTTCGCATCCGCAAGTAATTCGCCTGCCCCGCAACGCGGGCTACGCGGGCGCGCTCGCCGTCGCGGCGAAGCGCGTCGAGACGCCGTTGATGGCGTGGCTGAACGACGACGCCGAACCCGAGCCGGACTGGCTCGCGACGCTGGAGGACACCCTCGAAAAGGCGCCGCTGGCGGGCGCGGCGACGTCGCGGCTCGTGCGGCCCGACGGCACCACGCAGTCCGCCGGTGTCCGGCTGACCGCCGACGGCCACGGCGCCGACCTCGCCGAGCCCGCGGGCGAGGTGTTCGCCTTCTGCGGCGGCGCCGCGCTGCTGCGCACCGAAGCGCTGAACAGCGTGCACGGCGTCCCGGCCGGGTTCTTCTGCTACTACGAAGACACCGACACGGCGTGGCGGCTGCGGCTGGCCGGCTGGGACGTCGTCGCGGCGCCGGACGCCCGCGTCCGGCACGCCCACGGCGTCAGCACCGAGCTGGGTTCGGCCCTGTTCCACCGCTGGAACGAGCGCAACCGGCTGCTCATGCTGCTGCGCTGCGCGCCCCGTGGGGTCGCGGTGAACCAGCTGGCCAGGTTCGCCGTGTTGACAGCGGTGCTGCCGCTGCGGCCGGGCCGTCCGGCCGCGCCGAACTTCCGGTTCGGGCTGCGCTGCCGCGTCCTCGCCGAGGTGGCCGCGCGGCTGCCCGCGACGCTCGCGGCCCGCCGCGGGATCGGCCGTCGCGCGGCGCTCGGCCGAGGCGCGGTCTGGGAAGCTTGGGCTGGCCTTTAAGCTGCCCCCATCCCGACGAAGGAGCTGGCTTTGGCGCAGGGGGAACCGCAACCGCTCGTCTCGGTGATCGTGGTCAACTACCACGGCGCCGACGACACGATCACCTGCCTGCGCGCGCTCGCCGAGCACGACTACCCCGAGCTCGAGCTGATCTGCGTCGACAACTCCGTCTCCCGGGACGAGGCCGCGCGCATCCGCGAAGCCGTCCCCCAGGCCCGCGTCGTCGAGGCCGGCCGCAACACCGGGTTCGCCGGCGGCTGCAACCTCGGCGCGAAGCACGCGAAGGGCACTGTCCTCGGCTTCCTCAACAACGACGCCCGTCCGGCGCCCGGCTGGGTCTCCGCCGCCGTCGCCGAGCTGCGCGCGCAACCCCGCGTCGCCGCCGTCGCCAGCAAGGTCCTCGACTGGGACGGCACCGGCACCGACTTCGTCGACGGCGGCCTGACCTGGTTCGGCATGGGCTACAAGCGCCACGCGGGCTCGCCCCTGAAAGACGTCCCGGCCGCCGAGCACGAGGTCGCGAAGGACGTCCTGTTCGGCACCGGCTCCGCGATGTTCGTCCGCACGGCCGTGTTCGCCGAGCTCGGCGGCTTCGACGAGCGGTTCTTCATGTTCTACGAAGACGTCGACCTCGGCTGGCGCCTCAACCTGCGCGGCTGGCGCGTCCGGTACGTGCCCGAATCGCTGACGTTCCACCGCCACCACGGCACGATGGCTTCGGTCGACGCGCCGGAGACCGGCCGCGAGACCTTCCTCCTGGAGCGCAACGCCCTCGCCGCGCTCTACAAGAACCTCTCCGACGAGACCCTGGTCCGGGCGCTGCCGGCGGCACTGGCGCTCGCCGTGCGCCGCGCCACCGCCCGCGGCGAGCTGGACGCCACGCAGCTCGACCTGGAGCAGGGCGTCGGCCCGATCGAGTCCGGCGACGTCGCGATCCCCCGCACCACGCTCGCCGGGATCCTGGCGATCGACCAGTTCGTCGAGCAGCTGCCGTCGCTGGCCGAGTCGCGCGCGGTCGAGCAGGCCGCCCGCGTCCGCACCGACGCCGACCTGCTTCCCTTGCTGCGCAAGGCTTTGGAGCCCGCCTACCCGCTGCCGCGCTACCTCGCCGCGCACGACATCCTCGTCGAGGCCTTCGGCATCGAAAAGGCTTTCGGGCAGCGTCGCAAGATCCTGGTGCTCACCGGCGACGCCCTCACCGAGCGGATGGCGGGCCCGGCGATCCGCGCGTGGAACATCGCGCTGGCCCTGGCGGCCGAGCACGACGTCCACCTGATCACCACCAACCCCCTCGCGACACCGCCGGCCGCGCCGTTCCGCGTCAGCGCCGGCAAGCACCGCGAGCTCGAAGCGCCGATCGCCTGGGCCGACGTCGTCATCCTGCAGGGGCACGTGCTCGAACTCGCGCCGTCGCTGAAGAAGGAGCACAGCGGCAAGATCGTCGTCGCCGACCTCTACGACCCGATGCACCTGGAGCTGCTGGAGCAGGGCAAGGGCGTCGCCGACGACAAGCGCGCGGCCGACCTCGCCGGCGTCACGCGGGTCCTGGACGCCCAGATCGAGCGTGGCGACTTCTTCCTCTGCGCGTCCGAGCGGCAGCGGCACCTCTGGCTCGGCCACCTGGCCGCGCTCGGCCGGCTCTCCCCCCGGCTCTACGACGCCGACCCGACGACGCAGTCGCTGCTCGCGGTCGTCCCCTTCGGACTGTCGCCGCAGGCGCCGGTCCGCACCGGGCCGGGGCTGCGCTCGACGCTCGGCCTCGGCGGCACCGACCACGTCGTGCTCTGGGCGGGCGGGGTCTACAGCTGGTTCGACCCGCTGACGCTGGTCCGCGCGATCGACACGCTCCGGCGTCGCCGCGGCGACGTCCGGCTGGTGTTCCTCGGCATGAAGCACCCGAACCCCGAGGTCGCCGAGATGGACATCGGCACGCGGACGATCCGGCTGGCGGACTCGCTGGGGCTGACGGGCAAGCACGTCCACTTCAACGAGCAGTGGGTGCCCTACCACGAGCGCCAGAACTGGCTGCTCGACGCGAACTGCGGCGTCACGACGCACTACGAGCACGTCGAGACGACGTTCGCGTTCCGCACCCGGGTGCTCGACTACCTGTGGGCCGGCCTGCCGATCGTCACCACCGACGGCGACTCGTTCGCCGACCTGGTGCGGGCGGAACGGCTGGGCGTCGTCGTCCCGGCCGAGGACGCCGACGCGCTGGCCGCGGCGCTCGAAAAGTGCTTGTACGACGAGGAGTTCGCCGCGGGCTGCGTCGAGCGGATCGCCGTCGTCGCGCAGCGCTACACCTGGCCGGAGGCGCTGAAGCCGCTGGTGGAGTTCTGCCGCGACCCGCGCCCGGCGGCCGACCGGCTGCCCGGGTCGGCGGACCTGGTGACGACGCCGGCGGTGCGCGGCCGCGCGCTGGTGCGCCGCGACGTCGACCTGGTCCGGGAGTACCTCGCTGCCGGTGGAGCCGGCGAGCTGGCGCGGCGCGTCGGCGGCCGCGTGGTGAAGGTCGCGCGCCAGCGCTTGTCGGGGGGTCCAGGAGGGCTTGTCCCCCGGCTGGGGTCCGGGGCTCGGTCCCGGAGGTCACCGCGTGGCTAGGTCCCTCAGCGTCCTCCTCGACGGCACCCCGCTGCTCGGCGCGCGCACCGGGATCGGCCGGTACACGTCCGCGCTGATCGAAGAGCTGGTGTCGATCCCCGAGGTGGACACGCGCGCGGTGGCGTTCACGCTGCGCGGCTGGCGGCGGCTGCGGCACGTGCTCCCGTACGGCGCGCGGGCCCGCGGGATACCGGTGGCGGCGCGGCTGCTGCGAGCGGCGTGGACGCGGTCGGACTTCCCGCCGGTGGAGCTGTTCGCCGGGCCGACGGACGTCGTGCACGGCACGAACTTCGTGCTGCCGGGCCGGTTCCGCGCGGCGGGCGTGGTGACGATCCACGACCTGGCCTTCTTCGACAACCCGGCGGAGCTGGCCCCGAGCGATCGCGGCCTGCCGGAGCTGGTCCGCCGCGGCGCGCGGCGGGCGAACGTGATCTGCACGCCGACCTCGGCGGTGGCCGACGCGGTGGCGGAGCGCCTGGACGTCTCCCGCGACAAGATCGTGGTGACGCCGCTGGGCGTCAACCCGGCGTGGTTCACCGCGCGGCCGCCCGACGACGAGCGGCGCGCGCGTCTCGGCCTGCCCGCCCGGTACCTGCTGTTCGCCGGGGCGGCGGGCCCGCGCAAGGGCCTGGATTGGCTGACCCGGACCCACGACGCGGCACCGGATCTGCCGGACCTGGTGTTCGCCGGCCCGGGCCCGTTCCCCCGCGGGCCCCGGACCTCGCAGACAGGCTATCTGTCCGATGTGGACCTGCGCACGGTGGTGGCGGGCGCGTCGGCGTTGGTGCTGCCGTCGCGGGACGAGGGGTTCGGCCTGCCGGTGCTGGAGGCGATGGCCTCGGACGTCCCGGTGGTGTGCACGGACATCCCGGCGCTGCGCGAGGTGGCGGGAGACTGCGCGAGCCTGGTCCCGTACGGCGACGTGGACGGTCTGGCGGAGGCGTTGCGGATTGCGGTGACGGACCCGCACGCGGTGGCAACGTCGGCGTCCCGGCGAGCGCACGCGGCGAACTTCACGTGGCGGACGTGCGCCGAGCTGACGGTCGGCGCGTACCGGCTGGCTTCAGGCCGGCACTGACCAGAGCGCCCCAATGTGGCCTTGGTTGCGTTCAACGCACCCAAGGGGCCCTTCGGTGCGTTGAACG